>JAFOHJ010000122.1 GCA_017421885.1 Clostridia bacterium | reverse complement strand
CATCAAAGCTGATGCCGGTAGACGAAGGTACATACACCATGGCCCCCCAAATGCCCAGGCCAAAGGCCATCGATCCCCCGCCCAACGACTTATTAAGTTTTTTGGAGAGGATGTTGCCCAGCAGCATGAATGCGCCAAAGGGCAGGATCCACGAGAGCAGAAATGACATTATGGGCGATGCCGGCTGGACTATCTCGCTTGAGAAGACCGCGCCCGATGCATTCAGGCGCTCGGCAAGACCCGGGTCATTTATGATGCCTGTCTTATATATGTTTTCTTTGGCCTTGTCAGTAAAAAGAATCTGATAATCCTGAATATCTACGAGGCCTATATTTCCCTCATTGGTCATGGTCATGAAAGTACCGTAGTCGGTCTCTTTCACATGATGTTCGGTAACCGATGGCAGAACAAAGGTGTTGAGCAGCACCATGAGCACCAGCACAACGCCGTAATAGATAAGCCATTTGTTTTTCTCAGGCTTTTTAAACTCCTGCATACAATATTTTCCCCTTTTGGATGTTTTTCTTATTTACAGCTATTATTATATTCAGGTCGGGACTTTATTCTGCCGATTTCTGTTAACACACCAATAAGTTTGTGTAAATGAAATGGAAATAATCTGTAAATAGGCATGAAAAAACCGCCCGAAGGCGGTTTTTATCATATCTCCATAACTTTTCCGTTGAGCACAGCTCCGGTGAGGACATCACCGTCGTACATGAGCTTGAGTGAGAAAAAGGGAACTTCTTCGGCCAGCAGGCGGAGGAATATCTTGTCGCCCTCCCATATGGGAAGACATGCTACCTCATCCTTCCTGACCCACTCGAGGTTACCCTCGCGACATTCACCTATCTCTCCGCTCCAGCCAGTAGCGGTGAACAGATGCATATACTCGGTTTCGTAAATAGTGTTTACAAAGGTGACAAGACCACGGTAACGGTAGTCGGTCAGGGTAAGTCCGGTCTCTTCAAGGGTCTCGCGGAGGATGCAGTCCTCGGGACTCTCTTTATCTTCAAACTTGCCGCCTACGCCTATCCACTTGTCATGATTCACATCGTTTTTCTTCTTTACGCGGTGGAGCATCAGGTATTCATCGCCGCGCTCGATATAACAAAGAGTTACATTTTTCATCTTATTTCCCTAAAGTATTCAAATATACATCGGTGAGAGAGTATTTAACCGTTCCGTCATAGCCTTCGACAGTATTGGCCATGGCGAGAGAGTTGAGGATGGCCTCCTCGGTAGCCTCGGCGCAGGCGGTAAATGCCTGCCCCAGCAGATCCTCACGGAGAATGACAATATTCTGAGTATCTCCGTCTGCCTCGATGCGGTTGGCTGTGGTAAAGCCCAGCATAATGTCGCCGCTGCCGTGACCCATAAAGGAACCGCAGCGCGAAAGGCCGACTCCGCACCTGCGGATGACTCTCTTAAGCTGACGGTCGGACAGAGGCAGGTCGGTGGCGACCACCATCATGATAGAGCCGCGGTCAAGAGGTGCTGGAGTTATCTTATCCTTGAGTTCGGGTCCGATATTGTTGCCGCAGAGGGTGAAGGTCTCGGTAGCACCGAAGTTAGACTGGACCAGCACACCCAATGTGTATGCCTTTTCACCGATATTTATTACTCGCGAAGCCGAACCAATGCCGCCCTTGAAACCAAAGCAGACTGTTCCCTTGCCTGCGCCCACATCGCCTTCCTCGAAGTCTTTACCGGCTGAATAAATGGCCTTGAATACGTGTTCCCTCTCTACTGCTCTCAGCGAAATGTCGCTGAGGATCGAGTCGTTGCACTCGCCAACGGCGATATTGATGGATGTGCATCTGACGCCTTCGCGTTTACATCTCTCCAGCATATATTCGGCCACAGCATCCTGCACCTTGCCAATGTTAAGTGTGTTGGTAAGAGCAATTGGCGACTCGAGGGTGCCCAACTCGTCGATCTGAGGGATGCCCATGGTCTTGCCAAAGCCGTTATGGACAAAAGCCGCTGCCGTCAGCTTGCGTGCGAAGGGGTTGTCCTCGCAGGGCATGATGACGGTGACACCAGTGCGGCTCGCGCCCTCATCCACGGTGCAGTGACCGACAGTGACTCCGGTAACATCGGTTATTTTGTTAAGAGGACCTTTTTCCATTTGGCCTATTTTAAAGCCGTATTCACATATACGCTTGTTCATTGAGTTTATTCCTCCATATAAAAACAGGGCCGCATGTGCGGCCCTGCAGTGTTTTATTCTTCTATGCCGTAGAACCTTACGCCATTGCGGAAGGTCATTTCGGCTGCCTGCTCAAAATCGATCCCTCTCAGCTCGGCAACCTTCTGTGCCGTGTATTTGAGGAAACCCGAATGATTCTTCTGTCCGCGCATAGGCACGGGTGTCAGATAGGGACAGTCGGTCTCGATCATGATGCGGTCATCGGGGATATAGGGCACCACCTCGAGGGCACGCACAGCGTTGTCGAATGTGATGACTCCGGTAAAGGAAATATGGAAGCCCATGTTGAGCAGCTCGCGCGCAGTCTCCTTGCTGCCGCTGAAGCAGTGGACAACTCCGCGTCTTACCTTAGATCCGCGCAGGATATCAAGGGTATCCTTGCAAGCCTCGCGCTCGTGGATGACCACGGGGACGTTAAGCTGCTCGGCAAGGTCGAGCTGCATGGCAAATACCTCGCGCTGAACAGGACGCTCAGACAGGTCGTAGTGATAGTCAAGGCCGATCTCGCCGAGGGCCCTGATCTTCTTATGCTCAAGCATCCTTGCGATCTCGTCAAGAGCGTCCTTGGTCATGCTCTTGGCCTCGTGGGGATGAAATCCCACCGCGCCGTAAACATGCTCGAAGCGCTCGGCAAGCTCCAGAGTGCTTCTGGACGATTCGAGGTCGCAGCCGATGTTGGTGATATACCTTACGCCCTGGCCCGGCATGGAAGCCAGCAGCTCGTCGCGGTCTTTTTTAAAGCGCTTGTCGTCGTAATGGACGTGGGTGTCAAAAAGCATCATGCCAGAACAGCTCCCGGCTCGGCATGGTCGGCAAACATGACGCGGAGGTCATCCTCGCCGCACTTGGCCGACAGGATCATGCCGCAGGACTCAAGGCCCATCATCTTTACAGGCTTGAGGTTTGCAACGATGACAACATTGTGGCCGATGAGGTCTTCGGGCTTATAGTACTTGGCAATGCCCGACAGTACCTGACGCTGATGGTCGCCCAGATCAAGATCAAAACGAAGCAGCTTCTTGGACTTAGGGACGTTCTCGCAGTTGACTACCTTTGCAACTCTCAGCTGGACCTTTGCAAAATCGTCGATAACGATCTCGGGAACTTCGGGTACCTCGGGGAGTTCAGCCTTCTTGGGCTGGTTCTTCTCTTCCTCGGCTGCCTTTGCCTTATAGAAGGCATCGATCTCCTCCAGCTTCTTTGCCGCGTCGATACGTGCAAAGAGGATGGAAGCTGTGCCTACTGTGTGACCCTCGGGGATCAGGCCGAACTGCTCAAGGCTCTCCCAATCGCCCATCTTGAGGTTGAGCTGCTCGAAGATCTTCTCGGCTGTGCCGGGCATGAAGGGATGGAGCAGAGTTGCGGCAATACGGATGGTCTCGAGGAGGTTATAAAGTACTGTATCGAGGCGGTCCTTCTGGCTCTCGTCCTTACCGAGGACCCAGGGAGTTGTCTCGTCGATGTACTTGTTGGCACGGCGCAGGAGTGTGAAGATCTCGGAGATGGCATCGGCTACCTTGAGCTCGTCCATCTTGGCTTCGACCTTCTTGGGTGTAGCCAGAGCCAGCTCGATAAGCTCGTTGTCCAGCTCGTCAGCCTTCTTCTGCTGGCCGATAACGCCGCCGAAGTACTTGTGTGTCATTGTGATGGTGCGGTTTACGAGATTGCCGAGGATGTTGGCAAGGTCGGAGTTTGTGCGCTCGATAAGCAGCTCGTGGGTCATTACGCCGTCGGCTGCGAAGGGGATATCGTGGAGCAGATAGTAACGGATGGCATCGAGGCCGTAAAGATCAACAAGGTCGTCGGCATAGAGGACGTTGCCCTTGGACTTACTCATCTTGCCGTCGCCTACCATCAGCCAAGGATGGCCGAATACCTGCTTGGGCAGGGGCAGATCGAGAGCCATCAGCAGAATGGGCCAGTAGATGGTGTGGAATCTGAGAATATCCTTGCCGATCAGGTGGACATTGGCGGGCCAATACTTGTTATAAAGCTCGCCGTGGTTGCCGTCGATGTCAAAGCCGGGGAATGTGATATAGTTGCTCAGCGCGTCGATCCATACATAGATGACATGTCTGGGATCAAAGTCAACGGGAACGCCCCATGTGAAGCTTGTTCTGGAAACGCAGAGATCCTGCAGGCCGGGCTTCAGGAAGTTGTTGACCATCTCGTTCTTGCGGGACTCGGGCTGGATGAACTGGGGGTTCTCTTCGATATGCTTCATCAGACGATCAGCATAATTGGACATTCTGAAGAAGTATGCCTCCTCGCTGGCGCGTGTAACGGGGCGGCCGCAGTCGGGGCACTTGCCGTCTACCAGCTGAGAATCGGTAAAAAAGGATTCACAGGGTGTGCAGT
>JAFOHJ010000121.1 GCA_017421885.1 Clostridia bacterium | reverse complement strand
GAGTGATGGAGCAGTGAGCGCCGTAAACGTGGAAGTTGAGCAGAGCGCCGGGGTTGAGCCATGTGCCCTCAAGCTTCTCAGCGATGTCCTGAGGAACGGGAGCAAGGCCGGAATAGATGTTGATGCCCATGTCGTTCATAGCTGTTGCAAAGAGCCTCAGCAGGTTCTCCTGAACGTCGAGCTTGGTGTCGTATGTAGCCGACATACAGATAACGGCATTATACTTGGGGATGACGAAGAACTGTGTGCCGAACTGCATGCTGTTGCCGCCCTTGAGCAGGGTGTTGTCGCCCAGGTCATAGCCTGTGCGCTTGAAGTTGACATAGTCCCAGCCGAGGCCGTAGCAGGAGCCGGAATCGTCGTGTGTGAGGAAGGTGAGGTTCTGCTTGACAGCCATCTGAGCCTTGCTGTCGGGTGTCAGCATCTTGCTGTCATCCAGAAGGAACTGCTGGCCGAACTTACAGAGGTCCATCATGGTGGTGGTATAACCGCCGCCGCCCTGGAAGAAGAACAGCTCGGGGATCGACTCGCCCTCAACTACGAGGGGATTGTCGGGGTTGATGTTGGAGGAGAGGCGGGAAGAATAAGCCTCGATGGGGTCGGTGATATGGTTCTGGCAGAAGTCGGCATAGGTCTCGCCCGAAACTTCGGCAACTACCATCTCGGCCATTGTGAAGCCGTCGTTGCAGTATACCGAGAAGGCGCCGGGATCGGCCTTCAGATAGTGCTTGGACATATAGTCGTAAACATCATCATAATAACCGCCCTGGGAGACCTGCGAGACCGAGAAGCCGCGGCCCTGTGTGCCGGGGAGGCCGCTGGAATGGTTGAGGCAGTGGCGCAGTGTGATCTGCTTATATCTCTCATCGGGCATCTTGAAGCGGGGCAGATACTCGCAGATAGGTGTGTCGAGGGTTACCTTGCCCTGCTCGACCAGCTGCATTACGGCAACGGTGCAGTAGATCTTGGATACCGAGCAGACGTTGAAGGTGCAGTCATTGGTAGCGGGGTCGCCCTTGGCGTTGCGGACGCCCAGTGTGTCGGCGGCAAAAATCTCGCCGTCCTTCATCATTGCGTAAGAGACCGCGGTATACTTCTTGGGAAGCGAATATGCCAGGATCTCAGAGAGCTTCTTTGTAAGCTGCTGATTCATGTTGTATCTCCTTTTTAAAAAGTTTTTATATATTTACTCTAATCTATTTTTGTCGATATGTCAATCACCGAAGTGAAATGATAGCTGATAATAAAAAATAAAGCGCCCAAAAGGGGGCGCTTTAAAAATCACAACGATGCGTAATGGCGGCACATATCCTTGAGCAGGTCGGCAAATCTCTTTTTGTCTACCGTCATGGCCACATGGCAGTTTTTGGCCTTTTCGCTTGTGTCGGAAAGATCGATCACCGTTTCGCCCACATTGGCGGCATCCTCGCGGTCCTCAACATACACATAGTGATGCTCGAAGCCCACGCAGAGTGGGTCGATCAGCGAGGCTATGGCAAGGGCGTCGTGGATACAGTTATTGTCGCTGCCGTTTTCTACATGGTTGCGGCGCGAGAACCTGCAGAGCTCGCGGACGAGGCTTGCTTTACAGCTTTCGCCGCAGAGGGCAATCATTTCGTCGAAATCCTCCACCGATACAGCTGCGGCATGGGTGGCGTTGAGGCCTACCATATACACTTCCGTGCCTTCGATGACTGTTTTTGCGGCTGTTGGGTCGATCCAGGCATTGAACTCGGCCTTAGCATCGGTGGCGGTCACGTTGCCAAAGGTGCCGCCGCCCATGATGACCAGCTTCTTAAGTAGGCGAGGCAGGTCGGGGTGAAGCATAAGGCACATGGCGATATTGGTGAGGGGTCCGACGGCGAAAAGCACCAGTTCGCCCTCATGCTTTACGGCCTCCTGATAGATGATTTCCCACGCGGGCAGGGGATCCGGGGCAAGTGTGATCTCGTTAAAAATCACCGAGCCTACGCCCGATTTGCCGTGGGTATCCGAGGCATCGCGCTGATAGGGTCGCTTAAGGGGCCTGTCCATGCCGAAGCCCACGCGGCAGTTTATGCCGAGGGTCTCGCACAGGCCCAGGGCATTTCGCCTTGTGAGAGAGGCGGGGACATTGCCCTCTACTGCCGTTATGGCAACGATCTCAAGCTCGGGGCGGGAACATGCAAGGGCGATGGCGAAGCTGTCGTCAACGCCGGGGTCACAGTCGATGATGATGGGAGTTCTTTTCATTCCGGGTCTCCTTTATTGGTGGAATATTCATTGTTTTTTACTGTTCTCTTTTGCGGTGTTTATGGAGGCAATCAGAATACGCCTGATGGTACCACACTGATTATAAAGATCAACAGCAGTTTCTCTGTTCAGAATATCGGATTTCACAAACAATTCCAACCAATATTCCGTTTCATAGCATTCCTTCAAGGCAATCTGCATTTTGGCAATAAAGTCAGGTTTTCCATGAGCATAATTTGCTT
>JAFOHJ010000120.1 GCA_017421885.1 Clostridia bacterium | reverse complement strand
GGGGATTTTCAGTCCCCTGCTCTACCAACTGAGCTACAGAGGCATATGGCGACCGTGAACGGGCTCGAACCGTCGACCTCTAGCGTGACAGGCTAGCGTTCTAACCAACTGAACTACACGGCCATATGTTGTCGCTGCAAGGTTTTGGTGGAAACAACAGGGCTCGAACCTGTGACCCCCTGCTTGTAAGGCAGGTGCTCTCCCAGCTGAGCTATGCTTCCGCATCTCGCAGCGACAAGAGTTATTATACGCATTCCTACCTCTTTTGTCAACAACTTTTTTCAATTTTTCCAAAACTTTTTTCTTTGCCCCGACGGAGGCCAGAAAAGCCTCCGTCGGGCGCATGATCGATCAATTATTCTTCGCTTTCAGCCGAGGGTCTGAGGAGCATCTCGTTGATGTCTTCCTTGGTAAATACATATTCCTTGTCGCAGAACTGGCAAGTTACCTTTACGCTCTCTTCTTCTTCATAAAGACGAGTCAGCTCTTCACGTCCGATGCTGATAACAGCCTGCTCGACTCGTTCACGGCTGCACTTGCACTGATATTCGACCTCATGCTGATAAAGCTCTCTGTATCCCATGCCATCGAGCATATACTCGAGGATCTGCTTGGCATCCATTCCTTCTTCCATCATGGATGTTACCGAGCGGCCGCGTGCAGCCTCTTCCTTAACACGTTCTTCAAGAATAAATGCCAACTCTTCGGGCGCACCGGGCAGAAGCTGGATGATATAGCCGCCTGCCTGCTTGACTGTATAGTCACGGTCGACCAGAACGCCGAGGGCACAGAGTGTGGGGATCTGCTCGCTGATATAATAGTAGTAAGCAATATCCTCGGCGATCTCGCCTGTCAGCAGCTGAACCTGGCCGTTGAAGGGCTCGCGCTCGCCGATATCCTTGATTACTGTGAGGATGCCGTCGGTGCCGACACCTGCACCTACATTGAGCTTGCCGACCGACTTAAGGGGCAGGTCGACATTGGGATCCTGGACATAGCCTCTTACGTTGCCCTCGTTATCGGAAACAGCAATGAGCGAGCCGAGAGGACCGCCGCCATTGATTCGGATCGTGACCGAGCCGTTCTTGTCCTTAAGCTCGTCGCCCATCATGGATGCGGCAGTCAGTGTGCGGCCAAGCGCTGCAGTTGCCAAAGGTGTTGTGCCGTGGATATGCCTCATGCGCTCTACCATCTGTGTGCTCTGAACTGCCGATGCCTTGATGAAACCGTCGTTTGTAATGCCTCTTACGATATAATCCTTCATTTAAGTTTTCCTCCTATATTTTCAATGCGGCAAAATAGAGCCTGTCCTCATTTCCGGAGGCCTTTGCCATAGATGTATTCTTATAAATGCCAACGATCTTGAATCCGTTTGCAATAAGTATCTGTTTGATTTTTTCGGGGTCATAGGCCCTCTGTTCGTGTGTTTCGCTGTATCTGCGGTATTCGCCGCCCGGTTGATGCTCGAAGATGTCTACGGCATGAAATGCGCGCATCGACTTTTTGTCATAACCATACTGCCATGCAGCAAACATATCATCTTCTTCCCATATCGAGCTCACACCGTCAAGTTTCATAAACATCTGCGGTGTCTTTATATCGAAAATAAACAGGCCGCCTTTGTTCATAAAAAGTGAAACACGCTTAATGGCCCTCTTCACCTGCCAGAGCTCAGTAAGGTAGTTGATGCTGTCAAGGCCGCAGATGCAGCCGTCGACCGTTCCGTAGAGATCAAGTTCGCACATATCCTGACACAGGAATACCGGGGGACACTCGAGTTCTCCACACTTTTCCTGAGCCACCGAAAGCATATCGGGCGAAATATCCGACGAAATCATCTCATATCCCATCCTCGAAAGCTCAAGCGAAATCGAACCGGTTCCACAAGCCTGCTCCAGAATGAGCCTGCCGGGTATTTTGTGTTTTCTGAAAAGCCTGTCGGCAAAAGCAGCATAGCCTTGGTAATCTACATCGAATGTCAGCCTGTCGTAATGTTCGGCGAGGACTGTATACTGCATCATATCATCCATTGATAACGCTCCTCATCATTTCAGGTATATTGTCGAAAACCGATGTTCCACAGGCCTCAAGGTCGCGCCTATGCTGATGGCCTACGGCTACAAGAGCACAGTCGGCTCCAAGATGACTTGCCAACTCATAGTCGTGAACAAGGTCTCCTATGACAAGGCATTTCCGGGGATCTGCTCCGCTTTGTTCGAGCCACTGAGCGCCTCTGTCCAGTTTACTCTCGGCACGGGTGTTGTCAGCGCCCGATATTTCAGAGAAATAATCCATAATACCCATATCGCTTATTATCTTTCTCAGTCTTGTCTGTTCAAAGGAAGATACAACACATTGTTTTGCCCCAAGAGAGGCAAATGTCTCGAGAGCCCGGGCAGCCCCATCCATAAGTCCCGCTT
>JAFOHJ010000119.1 GCA_017421885.1 Clostridia bacterium | reverse complement strand
GTGCAACTTTGCATATTTCTGAAATATAATTTCTTATATCCTGCTCTTCCACTTGGCAGAGAAGAGCATTTTCTTCGGTCTCTTCAGCCGAAGGCACCGCTTCTGCCTCATTTTCATCGAGGCAAATATGGTCATTCATATCTTATCCCTCTCTTTCTCGCTTACGGCTAAGGATCTCCTTAAGCCTGTCGTCTCCCTGAGAGTTGTCTTTTGCCTTTTCTGCTTTGATAACCTTTATATAATCGGTCATCTCGGCCAACGGATCATGTGACGGGACCTTTTCCGACAGTATTGCCGTCAGATGCCTTGCTTCGGCATCTTCAAGGCCAGCCATTACGGCAGCCGGACGTATCTCGTGCTCACTCTGCTCCATTGCAAGGGCTTTTTCAAATATTCTTGCCAGATAATCTGACGAAAACTCCTGCGGTGATATCATCTCTCCTGCTTTGTGCAGAAGATCGCTGTCTTCAAGAATTATAGACAACAGCTTTTCTTCACATACTGCCGAACGGGGATTCTGATAACGCAGGCTGTTTTCTTTAGGCTGGACATTTCTGACGGGGCGCATTGCCTCGCTCTCGGTCTTTTTCTTTTCGCGTCTGGCTCCGGAAATAAAGGCCCTCTTGACTTCTGCCGCCATGCTTGCGGCCGCAACGCCTGTTTCTTGAGCAACCATGTGCGAAAGTATCTCCCTCTCAACGGGACTCGACACCGTGGCGATGTAATTTGCCGCTGCCTTCAGATACTCGATCTTCTGCGCATCGATATCCAGCACATATTTTGATTTTATGACCGCAAGGCGATATTCGCTGTCGCTCTGCGGTTTGTCAAGCAGAAGGGCAAATGCCTCTCTGCCGTTTTTCTTGATAAACTCATCCGGGTCTTTTGCTCCCGGAATATGAAGCACCTTAACTTCCATCCCTGCCGAATTAAGCAGGTCGATCGCCTTCTGCGCCGCCTTCTGTCCGGCATTATCCGAGTCATAACATATGACCGCTTCCTTGACATATCGGCTCATAAGCTTACACTGATCTGCCGTCAGCGCTGTTCCGAGAGACGCAACCGCATAGTCGAACCCGGCCTGATGAAGGGCGATGACATCCATATAGCCCTCAGCAAGGATCATTCTGCCCGACTTTGTCTTTTTTGCAAAGTTCATGGCAAAGAGGTTTCTGCTCTTGTTGAATACAGGAGTGTCTCCCGAGTTGAGATACTTAGGTCCATCTCCCTTCATTACTCGTCCGCCGAAAGCAATTACATTTCCGCGGATATCAATGATAGGAAACATTACCCTGTCGCGAAAGGCATCGTATACACCGCCCGAGCGGTTCTTGCGGACCAACCATGCCTCTTCAAGCTCATATTTGGTGTATCCCTTTTTCATCATTGCCGACGAGAGCCTGTCCCAATCGGCAGGTGCATAGCCAAGGCCAAAGGATGTGATGGTCTTTTTGCTCAGCCCTCGTCCCATAAGATATTCGAGAGCTTGGCGGCCTTCAGGATCAGTTAAAGAGGAATGAAAAAACCTCGCCGCCTCTTTATTAAGGGACAGCAGCCTCTCTCGTCTGCGCCTTGCAGCATCGGTATCGCCGTCATCTTCGGGAACTGTCATACCGTACATATCGGCAAGCATCTTGACGGCATCCATAAAAGGAAGGTTTTCTTCCTTCATAATAAAGGTTATGACATTGCCTCCCTCGCCACAGCCGAAACAATGGAAAAACTGTTTGTCGCCTGAAACCGAGAAGGAAGGTGTTTTTTCATTATGGAAAGGACAAAGTCCGACATATCCCGAACCGCTCTTTTTAAGCGAGACATATCTCGATATGACTTCAACGATGTCACATCTGTATATCAACTCGTCCAAAAAGCTCTGCGGAAGAGGCATTATCATCATCCTTTCTCCATAATTACCCAATTCAGAACCGGTCTCTGAAAACTTGGGTATATAATATATACGAAGCAAATCCTGGTTTTGCTCCTATTTTCTCAAAAAATATTTATTTATTCTATTTAATTCTTCTTGCAAAGAGCTTCTCTTCTCCTGCCATAGGCTCGACAGCCCCGTTGGTAAGATCAATTATGTCAGCTGAGAAAGCATCAAACTGCTCGCTCGGCATATAGAGGGTCAGTAGCACCGAGGCGCCAAACTCGGCGCTCTCTTCACTGGCATCAAAAGCATCAAATCTCTTTCTGACGATCTCCAGCAGGTTGTAGGGGCAATCTACCAGTACCTCAAGGTGAGGACGCATCATGGCAACGCCGGCTGCATCAAGAGCCATCTTGGCCGTCTTTCCGTATGCTCTCACAAGGCCTCCGGCGCCAAGAAGGGTTCCGCCAAAATAGCGTACTACTGTGCAAAGGACGTCAAAAACCTCCTCCTTGCGGAAAACATCCAATGTCGGCATTCCCGATGTACCCTGCGGTTCGCCGTCATCGGAAAAGCGCATGGTCCCGTCATGAAGTATGTAGGCATATACAACGTGGCTTGCATCCCAATACTTTTTTCGCTGAGCCGCTAGGATCTCATTTATCTCTTCAACGGTCTCCACCTTATATACATGGCCGATAAAACGGGATTTCTTTTCTATAAGAATATCCTCGCCCTCACCAGCGGGAACTTTATAAGGCTTTATTCCTCCCATGGTTCCTTCTCCCTCCACTCGGATTCAGGCAGATACTGACGTATCCTGCCAAGAGCCTTTTTATCACATACCGCCTCTACCTCAATACCTTCGGCAATATAGTCGGCGCGAAGAACGTTGGCGTCGCGGTAAAGGGTCTGAAGCACATGACCGTCGGAATAAGGAAGAACAAAGGTGACTGTCTTGGTGCCCTCGTTGAGGATGTCATTGATCTTCTTCATCAGGCTGTCAAGACCCATTCCCTTGAGCGCCGAGCAGAAAACTGCATCGGTCTGCCTGGGAAGGAATGCCTCAGGCAGCTTGTCTACCTTATTAAATACTGTGATTCGAGGAGTGTCGGAAGCACCCAGCTCGCGTATAAGCTTCTCGACGACTTCAGCCTGTATCTCCCACTGCTCATCAGAAGCATCGATGACATGGACCAGAACATCAGCATATGTCAACTCTTCAAGAGTTGCGCGGAAGGCATCGACCAGATGATGGGGCAGATTACGGATAAAACCTACTGTATCAGAAATAAGCACCTGTCGGCCGTCGGGCATCTCCATCGATCTTGTGGTGGGATCGAGCGTATCAAAAAGCCTGTCCTTGGCTTGAATATCTGCACCGGTAAGTGCATTGAGCAGGGTCGACTTGCCCGCATTGGTATAACCGACGATACAAACCAGCTTTGCCTCGTTCTCTACCCTCTTCTTGCGCTGAGTTGCACGGATTCGCTTGACTTCGTCTATCTCACGCTCAAGCTTCTGGATCTTGCGCCTTACATGACGGCGGTCGGTCTCCAGCTGAGTTTCACCGGGACCTCGTGTGCCGATAGGGCTCTTGCCGCCGCTGGCATTCTGACGCACAAGGTGCGCCCACATGCCCGAAAGTCTGGGCAGCAGGTACTGATACTGAGCCAGTTCTACCTGAAGCTTACCTTCACTGGTCCTTGCTCTGTCGGCAAAAATATCAAGAATAAGACCATTTCGGTCGATTACGCGGCAGGCCAGCGCCTCTTCTAGTGCCTTTGTCTGAGAAGGCGAAAGCTCGTTGTCAAAAACCGCAAGCTCGATCTCATTGGCTCTGATAGCCTCCGCAATCTCCATTGCCTTACCTTCGCCTATAAAGGTTCTGGGGTCGGGAGTTGCTCGGTTCTGAACAAAAGCCATAACTGCCTCGCCACCGGCTGTCTTGACCAGCTCGTCAAGCTCATTCATGGTGATATCATCGGAACTCTCAAAATCTCTGAGGCCGTCGCAATTAAGGCCAACGAGAACACATCTCTCTATTTTTTTCTTCTTATCATCTATCATATATTTCACCGATCCGTTCAATGCCGCTTATCTGCAGCAGGATATTTCAACGCAAATTTACCTATTTTTATTATTATACGTCAAATCAGCGGTTTTATCAAGCATTTCACATTATTAATAATATATATAATAAAAAAAGCCTGTAAATGGCAAAAAGCAGGTCACTTGCATTTCTGCAAATGACCTGCCTGAATGACAATATATCCAGCCAGAGATTATTCGATATTGAATCTCTTCTTGAAACGGTCAACACGTCCGCCTGTGTCAACGAGCTTCTGCTTGCCTGTAAAGAAAGGATGGCAGTTCGAGCAGATTTCAACACGCAGGTTGCCCTTTGTGGAGCCTGTTACGAATGTATTGCCGCAAGCACATGTGACTGTTGTCTTCTCATACTTGGGATGGATTCCCTCTTTCATCTCTATCTCACCTCACATAACCGAATTAACATACAAGTGGTATTGTAACACCTTTGTTTCTGAATTGCAAGCTTTTTTAAATAAAAATCTGCAAAAAATATACGCAAAAAGGGATTGACTTTTTTGAGCGTATACTTGATAATTTACATGTTCGTAACACAACTGTCAAGAGTTTGTTTTAAAATAATTGACGGTAATTTTTTGATAAGAGGTTTTAACAATGGAAAACACAAACAATGCCCCCAAGAAGTCGGGCAACCTTGTAAGAAACGTCATTATCGGTATCCTTGTCGCCGCCTTTGTCGGCGTTGGCGCATTTGGCCTTCTCTCCAAGACCGGCATACTGATGGACAAGCTTACAGCCCTCGAAGTCGGCGATATGAAGGTCAGTGCCACTGAGTACAGGATCTTCTATAATCAGGCTGAGATGGATCTGATCAACCAGTACGGCTCGACACTCGTTATGTACTACGGTGTTGATCTCGGCCAGCCTCTGGAAGTTCAGCCTTACGGCGACGGCACATGGGGCGACTATCTGCACGCATCTGCAAAGCAGAACGTTCAGGCAGTCTACTCGCTCTATCAGGAAGCTGTAAAGAACGGCTATCCCATCGCTGATGAGAATGATGTCACATATCGCGGCGAGATGGCTCTCCATCGCACAACAGCCGATTCCTACGACATGGATCTCGATAAGTATATCGACAATGTTTTCGGCAAGGCAGTATCTTATGAGGCTCTTGAAAAGGTAGCAGCTATCAAGGCCACAGCTACTAACTACTACAACGACTATCTTGCAGGCGTTGAAGTCTCCGACAGCGAAATCAGCGACTACTATGAAGAAAACAAGCTCATCTTCGACAAGGTCGACTACCGCTACTTCTCTATCCCCTATGAAACAGTAAAGTATGAAGAACCTGCCGAAGGCGAAGAGCTTGAAGAAGGCGCTCCTACAAGCGAAGAAGTTGCAAAGTTCATGACAGAGGAAAATCGCGCCGCTGCTCAGGCAAAGGCCGACGAGTTCATCTCCAGGATCACTAACGAAGCAAGCTTCAACAAGCTGGCTAAGGAATATGCCGATGAAGACAACAAGGAGAGATTCGACGATCCCGATGCTACACTGATCACAAACGGCGATCTTTCCGGTGCCGAGACATCCGACACAACAGCATGGTGTGCCGAGGATGGCCGCAAGTCCGGCGACACAACAACCATCGACAACGGCTATACCATTACAGTTCTCTACTTCATCGACAGATACCTCCCCGAAAAGGACACAGCTACAGTTCGTCATATTCTGATCTCGGCTGCAGAAGCTGCTGAGGATGCTACCGAAGAAGAAAAGGCTGAGGCCGAGGAAGCTATCGCTGCTGCCAAGACAGAGATCGAAGAGATCTATGCTGAGTGGCAGGCCGGCGAAAAGACCGAAGAAAGCTTTGCAAGCCTCGCTATCGAGCGCAGCTCCGACGGCGGCTCGGTCACAACTGGCGGTATGTATGACGATTTTGCTCAGGGCACAATGGTCGAAGAGTTCGATGCATGGTGCTTTGATCCCTCCAGAGAATACGGCGATACAGAGATCGTCAAAACAGAGTACGGCTATCACCTGATCTTCTATGTGGGTGAAGGCGAACCCTCCTGGAAGGTCCAGTCCCGCGAAGCACTGCAGTATGCAGGCTATGAGGAATACTACAACGAGTTCACAGGCGCATACACTCTCACAGAGCATGAGTATGGCCTCGGACTTGCTTACTAATTCCCTTTACAATTTACGAACAACAAACTCCCATCCGGTTTCGGATGGGAGTTCTTCTTTTATCTGGAGTTATAAGGCATATCCTTCCCCTGTTTTCAGGAAAAACACTACTTTCTCCTTAACGGGCAGGCAGAATATCTTTTCGGCTGCTTTGGCGTATATCTCAAGCTGAGTCCTATGCTTCTGTGCCGCTTCCCTTTCGTCTCCCGTCAGAATGCTGTCGGTTTTGAAATCGACTATGGTAAGAGCGTCATCCTCCATCAGCATCAGGTCGATAACACCGTTCATCAGTATCTTTTCGTCTTTCATTTCACCTACGCCCGCTTCAAGAGGGGTGAACATTGCCGAAAACTCGTACTCTCTGAGATAAGCAAGGCCTTCTTTTATCATTCGGCCCCATTTACTGTCTGTAAATCCCAGTATCATAGCCGGCCTTATCGCATCGGCTTCATCCTGTGACAGTATGCCCTTATCGACCATTTCTCTGATTTGAGCTGTTATCTCGGAACTGCTGCCGCAGGCTGCCAGATCGGCTTTCTGGAGGAAAAGATGGACTGCGCTGCCTCTCTGGGCGGCAGTAAGAGGCGACTTTTCACCCGACACATAAAACTCGTTCTCTGTTTCTCCTATCACACTGGAATCTTCGTCACGAAGCTTCTTTGTGCCTGCGGGAGTCAGCTTTGACGGCAAAGCCGATACCGCCGCATAGGGATACTCTTCCCTGCCCAGCCTCATTTTCTGCATCAGTGCTTCGCTTGGTGACTTCATTATCTCATCCGCCGCACGCTCGGTTCCGAAATGTTGTTTTCGCTCGACTGAGGTGTAGGGAGTTACCGAAATCGTCATACAAGGGCACCTTTCAGCGCTGTTGGCAGCAAGTATCCATGCTGCGGAGTTACTCTTATTATAAAGCCATCCCGGAGTAATTCCGTTAAGTTCGACCTCGCGTGCGATCTCATCCATGGCCTTGCCGGCATCACGCAGGCTGCAGGACATGATAAGCTTCTCTTTGGCTCGGGTCATGGCTACATAGAGCTTTCTGACCTCTTCAGAGGCAAGTTCACGCCTGATCTGAGAAGATACAGCCATATGCATCGGCATACGGTATTCACACCTTAGCTTTCTGTCGCGTATGCGGAGGCCGATACCCATCTTGTCATGAATTACCGCCTGCTTGCGTGTGTCGTCAAAGTTAAAAGCTTTGGCGAGATCGGGAAGAAATACAAATGGAAACTCCAAACCCTTGGACTTATGGACACTCATTATTTTTACGCCATCACCCTCGTCGATACTGATCGATTTATTATTCTCCATAAGAGTTTCGGCATGGCGAATAAAATCAAATATGCTTTTATGGCCTCCCGATTCAAAACTCAGCGCAAGATCATAGAAAGCACGCAGTTTGGCCTTTCTTTCTTCTCCGTTATCCATTGCCCCGAACACAGCCATGGCGCTTTTCTCGGAATAGATCATACGTATCATCTGAGATGCCGACATATCGGGCACAAATGACACATATCGATCGATAGTGCGGACGAAATCAGCTGCCTTTTCATTATTTACGGCATACTCCAGCAGCGCATCATATATCGGTACGCCCTTTGCCGCAAGCCTTATCTCTGCCAGCTCGTCGGCCGTAAAGAAGAAGAACGGTGACCTCATAAGACCCACAAGAGGAATATCCTGCCTGCGATTGTCGAGCACCCTCAGAAAAGACATCATTACCAGTATCTCCATACCGGACCAATAGTCCTTCTGACCGCCTTTGACCGGTATACCAAGCCTCTCCAGCTCACGGATGAAATAACCCGATTTGTTTGCAAACGAACTTAGAAGAATGGCAAAATCACCATATTCGGCAGGCCTAGTTTCGCCGCTGAAGGGATCGGTAACCTGCTCTGTTTTCAGCATGGATGCAATGGTGTTAGCTACATATATAGCCTCGGCTTCAGCCTTCTCGGGCGAATCATCGTCATAGGCCGCCCCCTGCATGTCTATGATCTCAAAATGGCTTTTAACCTCTCCGGTATAAGGGGCGGCGGGATGGAGCGCTTCGTCCTCAGTATAGTCGATATCACCGAAACTGCGGCTCATGATCGACCTGAACACATGATTACAGGTTTCCAACACTTCTCTGCGCGACCTGAAATTGCGGTTCAGCGAAAGCCTGAGCTTTCGGCCTTCGGCATCGTCACAATGATCTTCATAGGTAAGATATTTTTCCATAAATATCTCGGGCTTTGCCATTCTGAACCTATAGATGCTCTGTTTCACATCACCTACATAAAAGGCACCACCCGCTCTGCAGGAAACCATCTTGAATATGGTGTCCTGAATGTCATTGGTATCCTGATATTCATCCACAAGGATCTCTCTCAAGCTCTCGGATATCTGCATCGCTATCTCAGAAGGCTCTCCGGCTTCATTTCTAAGGAGCTTCAATGCATAATGCTCGAGGTCAGAATAGTCAAGCAGGCGGCGTGAGAGCTTAAGAGCAGAAAAACGCTCGAAAAATGCTTCTACTGCCATCCTAAGTCCTCTAAGTGCCGCAAGGTTGGCTTCCTTACCTACCTCAGCTTCTTCCTCGCTCATTGCAAGAACTCTGTCAGTGATGTTGCCCACCGCTTCGGCAAAGCTGTTCTTGGCTGTTTTCATGGCCTCTTTAATTTCATCATGTCCCTTTTCTCTTACACTGGCAAGGCTGGGATTCTTAAAGCTGCTGAAAATATTATATGCCTCATTCCAGCCTTCATTGATCGCCTTTTTTGCATTTTCAGCAAAAGAAAGGCAGTCTTCAAAAGCCGTTGAATATTTTTCAAACACCACAGGATCGCTTCTCATAACCTCATAGCTTCGAGCAAGGCTTTCGGCCGCAGAAGTTATCATTTTACCCGCCTCTTCGAGCAGATAGGGTTTCCACTTCTGCTGACCTTCCTCCGATGTGAACTCAGCAAGCTTTCTGATGGAATCGGGATGGCTTATCAGCTTGTCATATACCTCAATCATGACATTTACAAGAGCATTATCACCCTTTTCTTCCGAAAGAGCTGCACATAATGCCTCAAAATCATTATCTCCGGAGGCATAAAGCTCTTCCAGAACCTCTTCCATTGCCTGCTCTCTGAGCTCCGATGCAGCTGCTTCATCGGCAATTCCAAAATCGGCAGGAACGTCAACAAGAGCAAAGTGCTCTCGAATAAGATCAAGGCAGAACGAGTGTACCGTCTGTATTCTTGCACCCGACAGCAGCGAAAGCTGGCGCCTCAGGCGCATATCCGATGGATTTTCAGAAATACGTCTGAGGAGAGCAGCACTTATTTTTTCTTTCATCTCGGTTGCCGCCGCATTGGTAAACGTGACCACAAGCAGCTCGTCGATGTCACAGGGATCATCGCGGTCACAAATCATTCTTATGACTCGCTCGACAAGAACAGCCGTCTTGCCGGAACCTGCCGCCGCCGAGACGATAAGTGAACAGCGCCTGCTGCTTATTGCTTTTTCCTGGCTCTCGGTGAAATTAACGGCCATCTTTCTGATCCTCCTCTCCCTCAAGTATTCTGAAAACTTCATCATTTTTCAATGATCTGAAGAATCTGTATCTGTCTTTTTCCATATTAGTGTCAAAATGACATGCCTCTCTGAAGGGGCACCAGTCACAATAAGTCCTTCCGCCGCCCATAGCATAGGGCTGGGCTTCGATATCACCTTTAGATATATTCAGAGATATCTTTCTGAGATTATCGTCGGTTTTATCGAGCAGCAACCCGATATTTCTGTCGCTTGCCACCTTCGAAGAGGCACTGAAGCCCTTCTTGGTGAACTTTACAGGCAGGAAGCGGTATTCTCCATCGCCCGATGGATGTTCAAGTGCATCTATTATCTCACGTTCATCGGTGACAAGGCCGATCCTCTTTACCTCCTTACGGCGGGCATCAATAATTTCGGCATCTGTTGAAGCTGCATCGGCGCTGACAAAGGGACTTTTTACAGGAATATAGAGGGCTGCACAGGGTTTATACTGCGAAGCTCCCGTTCCCAGGCTCTGCTCTGCCAGCTTACTGAGCTCCTCCTGACGCATGCCTCTCAGCATGAGCATATATATGAACATCTGCATATTGAGTCCATTAAGAATATCTGAAAGTGCAAATGCCTTTTTTCCGGTTTTATAGTCAGACACACGGACATAAAGAACATCATCCTTAACATATCCGTCAACACGGTCGATAGAACCATGAAGCTCCAGAGTCGTGTCGCCGGTACGAACACGGTAGGGAGAATATCCGCCCTCTCTGCTGCCAAAATCCATCTCAAAAGCAATCGGCTTAAAGTCCGACGAGCGTATCTCGTCCATAATATCATTGACGATATCGAGAATATTCTCGCTTATAAAGCGGTAATTAGCCATGAAACGGGCACTCTTATCCTCGTTGCCTCCCAAACGCTTCTGAAGAAACTCTTCCACATAGCCGGAAACAACTTCAGCAGTATCAAGGCTGCTGTTGAAAGACAGATCCTTGACCGCCTTTTCAACCACATAATGTACCAGCGTTCCTACATTGGTGGCACCAAATATTGCCTCCTTGCGCTCTTTAGCCTTAATACCATACTGCATAAAATAGGCAAAACGGCAGCTGCCCATGACCTCAGCTCTTGTTGCCGACATATACACCGAGTCACCAAAAAGGCCTTTTATATTTTCGCGGCTCACGATCGGCCCACGGTTTCCGGAGGAATAATCTCTGAGGCGTTTGAGATAATCTTCCTGTCCTGTGCCGCGATAGAACTCGGCAGCAGCCGATGCAGCATCATTTTCTTTTCCAAGACAAAGCAATTCAAAAGATGCAGCACCGGAAAGAAGAGAGTTGTTCTCAATCAGATCAGCGCCTATCTTAGCCCTGCTTCCGGGAAAAGCCCTCTCTATCTGTCCCAGCAAATAGCTTTTCGCAGCTTCAGAACCATCGGAAAGCCTTTCCGGATATGTAAAGTATACAGACTTTACAGCACTGTCCAATGCCTGGTAAACATCACTCATGTACTCAAATGTGCGTTCTTCATCACTCTGAGTCAGCTCTATGCCACAGGTTTCAAGCAGAATACGGTCACGCTCACGCAGAAGGCTCTTTCCGGTTACTGCCGGAGGCAAAGCTCCCTCTCTAGCCCCTATCACAAAAAGATGATCTATGCTGTCAAAGGCAACCCTCTGAAAATCTCCGAACTCAATACTATCGAGCGATACCGGAATTGTACCAATGGTATACTGGCTCAACATCATTTCAAGTAGATGAAGAAAATCCTGTCGTGTGATAATATCTTCTCCCATGACAGCCTCAAACTGTCCAAGCGCCTCGATGAAGATATCATATATCTGAATATATTCGGCTGCCTCCTGCCTTCTGCCCTGCGACGCAAGAACAGCTGCTCTGTTCTCGACCTGAGATGCAAGAGCTATCCTTTCAAGATGCGCTTTTGCCGCATCGGAATATACCTTTCCCTTTCCCGAGGGAGGAAGTTCTTTCCTGAGAATATCCAGCGGCGCCATAAGTTTTTCTCTGATGCAATTTAACTTTTCTAGCTGCTCGGGATCTTCTTTTTCGTCATATCCGTCCGCCGGCATTACCCAATCAGAAAACCAGCTGTTTCCCCTGATCTGCCAGGTGTAGGCATAGTTTTCGAGAACTTCCTGCTCAGATCGCTCAAGACCAACGAGGTCAGTCTTCATATATCTCAGGACCGATGTAAAAGAGAATCTGTCTTCGATCGCTCTGAATGCGCCAAGTGCGGCCATTGCCGCAGGCTTTTCCAGGAAAGGATCTTTGCGGCTTATGTATAGAGGCAACGAGTATCGGGCAAAGCTCTGCTCAAGATAATGCTCATATTTATCAGGATCGGATGTGACTATCGCAATGTCTCTGAGACGTACTTTTTCCTCAGCAACAAGCCTTCTGCACTCGCCTGCAACCAGTTCACACTCGGCAGCAGGGTCTTTACATCTGTAAAGCTTTATTGCTTGACTATCTTTTTCATATACGGCTTTGTCAAAGCTAAACATGCCGTCCGCAAGATGCATCAGGCATTCTTCGGCTTTTTCCACTATCTGTTCGGGCTTTTCTGCTGCACACATTGTTCCGTAGTCCACAGCGAGGCGCTCAAGCCTTCCCTTTGTCTTTATCTGCTCGCTGAAAAGCTGCACATCATCTCCAAGGCTCAGGGCCACAGTGATGTCGCAACCTGCTTTTATCATGGCTCCCAGCAGCCT
>JAFOHJ010000118.1 GCA_017421885.1 Clostridia bacterium | reverse complement strand
GTGCCCGAGATGGGAGCATAGTTTTTGACAATATCGATTACTCGTCTGCCGGGATAGCGCAGCGACGAACCGAGGTCGCCGGTGAGAAGCTGCTTCATGAAGCGTATATACTGAGTTGTAAGCGGCTGGTCAAAGCCGTATTTTGCAAGATAAATGGCTCTGGTCTCTTCCGGCAGGTCCTGAACCATGGCGGTGATGGGGTCGCCGGGAATTGAATGGACCAGGAAGAAGGTAATTGTGATTACCGTGAAAAGAACGAGGACCATATAGCCAAGTCTTTTTAAAGTAAATTTCAGCAATTCAGGTGCCTCCTTTAGATTTTAAAACACCGATAAGTGAAGGATGATATAGGGATGGCGGAGGCGCGGGGCCTCCGCCATATGGGATGAGAGTTTACTCTTATTTAGCGATGATGTACATGTTCTTATAACCAACATTGTCCAGCGAGTTTGTGCCGAGAAGGCCGCCGACATGGTCATAAGCAAAACGTGTAACCAGGTTGTAGTATGTGGGAGCGATAGCTGCTTCCTGAATGATCATCTTTTCAGCTTCGGCAAATGTGTCAAGGCGAGCCTTGTCATCTACTGTGGAAGCTGCTGTGGAGACCAGGTTGCAGTATTCTTCGTTGATCCAGTGCGACTGGCCGCCTGTAGCTGTAGACCAGCGGCTGAGCTGGAACTGAGGTTCGGGGTTGCAGCCCCAGGATACGCTGGCGATCTGATAATCGCCCTTAGCATAGTTGGACATAGCCGATGCGCTGTCAAAGAACTCGAGCTCGAATACGCAGCCGAGAGCTTCCTGCCACATCTGCTGATAAAGTTCAGCATATGTTCTCGCTGTTGCTGTTGTGTTGCCCCAGGAAAGTGTAAGTGTCAGCTTGGAGGGATCATTGCCCAGGCCAAGCTCTTCCATACCTTCGATGAGGAGAGCCTTGGGATCCTGATCCATGAGCTCGAGGAGGGGCTCTTCAACTTCGTCACGGTAGATGTAGGAACCAACGGAGCAGACTGTGGGAACCATGCCGTAAGCGGGGTTACCATTGCCGTTTGCGATAACTTCAACGATCAGTTCTCTGTCGATAGCGATGGACAGAGCCTGACGGATCTTCATATTGGATGTGATGGGATCCTGGCAATTGAAGATGATCATCGATGTACGGCCTGCTACATACTGCTCGGAAACCATGTCGTCGCGAGCTTCGAACTTTGCCTTATAGTCAAGGTCGGAAACTGTCATATAGTCGATGGAGCCGTTTTCGAAAGAAGCATACTGTGCATTTGCATCGGGGATAACGGAGCATTCGATTGTTTCGAGGATAACCTTGTCAGCATCCCAGAACTTCTCGTTCTTCTTGAGTGTCAGCGAGCTGTTATGTACCCAATCTGTCAGAACGAAGGGACCGCAGGAGGGAACCTTGTCGGCCTCTGTGCCGTAGCTGTCGCCGTGTGTCTCGGCCAGGTCAGCTCTGTCGGGGAAGAACTGGGTGGAGGAGAGCAGAGCAGGCTCGCAAACGCCCAGATGGAGGATAAGTGTGCTTTCATCAGGTGTTTCTACGCCGATCTCGGAAACATCGACTTCGCCCTTGGAGGCTGCTTCAAAGTTCTCGATGGAGTAGTAGGAGCTTGCAAATGCAAATGCGTTTGCGGGGTCAGCCTGACGTCTGAGAGCTGTTGCATAGTCCTCAGATGTGACCTTCTTACCATCGCTCCAGTAGTTCTCACGAAGCTTGAAGGTGTAGGTCAGACCATCTTCAGAAACATCATATGTCTCTGCGCCGGCTTCTACGATAACACCGTTCTCGAGCTTAACGAGGGGCTCCAGTGTGTTGTAGAAAACATAACGGTCTGCTGTGCCGAGGAAGCGGGCAACGTCAAGGATGTTGGGCTCGGAGTGCAGGACCTTGAGGGTCTGATCGTCAGCCAGCTTGACTTCGCCGTCATCAGCGGGTTCTTCGTTCTCAGATGTCTGAGTGTCCTGCTGATTCTCATTTGCGTCGGGGGTTTCTTCCTCTTCATTACCGCCGCATGCTGCAAACAGCGAGCAGATCATGAGAAGAGAGAGAAGAAGTGCGAAAAAGCGTTTCATGTTGTTTCTCCTTTTTCTTTATTTTTTAAGCTTTGACAAGCAAAACTTACATATCAGGGGTGCGCCTTAAACCATTCCACGGTGTCTTCCACAAAGGTGGTTTCGTAGATGGCATGGGTGGCACCGGTATAGAGGATAAGCTCGGTCTCTTTGCCGGCTTCCTCCAGTTTTTCGTGCATCGATATGCTCTGTTCGGGAACGACCTTACGGTCGTTTGTGCCCTGACATATCAGCACAGGCTCGTCGATCTTTTCGGGCCAGTAGGTGGCCGATCGGGCAACAAACTCGTCATAGTGTGTATCGGGGCCGCCGCCGACAAGCTGATGGAAAACCTCCTTCATGCCCTCGTCGCGGGTCTCATACATTATGAAGCAGTCGGACATTCCTGCGCCTACCGATGCGGCCTTTATGCGGTCGTCGCGGGCGCAGGCCAGATATGTCATCATGCCTCCGCGGGAATAACCTACCATGTATACCCCGCTCTGATCGGAGAAGGGGAAGCGTAGCGCCATGTCGATAAGTGCGATAACATCGTCAACATCGCTGCCGCCGAACTCTTCGGTGCCGGTTCCGCCGATAGTGCCGCGATACTGGCTGCCGAGAGTGATATATCCCTGTTGAGCAAACCTGCACACCTCTTCGGTGGTAAGTATGCCGTAGTTGCGGTTTCCGCCGCGGTTATATACGATGGAAGGGGTGTTTTCAGAAAGAGTCTGCGAGGGGAAGCAGATATATCCGAATACCTCGCACTTGCCGCTTTGATACTTGATCGAATACAGCATCATTTCCTGATCAAATCCGTCGGGGATCGGCATTGATTTTGCCGAGATGACAGCCTGATCACCGGTAAGTATCTCTTCTATAGCTGCCGCATCAAAGGTCTTGGGCTGCTTACTGCAGCCGACCAGCATTCCAAGGCTGAAGGCCGCCGCTAGGATGGCGGCCACAGCCATGGTGTGAAGAAGTTTATGTTTTTTCATAATCTGTTATCAGAAAAACTCTTTGGGATCCAGCTTTTCAGCCTTGCCATCAAAAATATCAAGCAGCTCCTGAGTCATGTATTTGCGTGCAATGGTCACGCTTGAAACATGGCGGCAGAACCAGCTGTCATCCATGACATAAAATCCCTTGTGGCCGTATTCAGTGCCGTAGCTGTTCTGGATCTTCCATCTGACAGGGTTTCCGTCATCATCGAAGTGAACGCCGGCAAATGTCATGATATGGAGGCCGGTTGTAGAGCCGTTATGGCCGCGGTAGGCGATCCATGTCTCTCTGTCGGGGAAGCTGAGTTCGGTTCCAAACACATTTTCATAATCAAACAGATCGAGGCTCATGCATCCCGAATCCTTGTCGGAATCCTGGGCAACGTCGCAGCCCATGACCACCTGATCGCCGCCCTTAAGAGATTCGATGACCAGCTTTTTAATGGTGTCCATATCGAGGTTAAGGCGTTTGTCAACGGGCCTTGCCTTTTCGGGATCTTCGGCATATACCTTTCCGAGGGGATACCCCGGCTTAGGCTGGTTGACGATGAAGCAATAGTCGTTTGCATCCATGCCGCCATACTGCTTATAGAACTCCTGAGGGGTCATTTCGGGCAGCTTTACAAAGGTGCCGTCGGTCTTTCGATATTCAAATCTGATGCTGAGAGGAGGCGCACCGAGGAAACGGGTGAGGATCGAGAAAACACCCTCCATCTGCTTTTCCTTGAGATCATAAAGAGCATTTTCGTCTGCGCCGCCGGCATGAGCATCGCGCAGCTGCTTGGCCGACAGTCTCAGCTTTTGTTCAAGAAGCCTTGTGCAGAGGCGTGTATCTATCGAACAATCGGTATCGGGCATCATGTACTTGGGAACGACACCGTATTTATCGGCCAGGTCGCAGAAGCCATACCACATTCCGTGATCCTTTATGGGAGTGCGCAGCTCCTTGACCACATCGGGGTCATTTAAGGGTTTGTCGATCATCTTTATCATCTTATCGATGAACTTTGACGATTTTTCGAGCTGATCGAAGAAATATGTATGGTTCTGCGATAGCTCAAAGTTGTTTTCGGCAATGCCGAGATTGCGTTTGATATTATGCCTTACGGCGTTGAGCGAAGCAAAGGCCCAGCATCTTGCCGTTCGGTTCTGGTTGGTTATTCCTTCGTCCCATGCATCTATCTCGAAGATATAGGGGAGAGATCTTATAAGCTCAAGGTTGAGGGAAGAGGCAATAGCGCCGTTTTTGGTCACGCTGTTTGCAGAGGCCACTGCTTTGGGATCGTCGAGGAATGCCTGACACTGTCTTGCAACAAAATCCAGAGTGATATCTTTCATTTTGTATCCTCCTTAGAACAGTTCAAACTCATTCATCTTTTCGGGCTTTGCATCAAAGATATCGAGCAGCTCCTGAGGCATATATTTACGTGCGATGACAACGCTGGATACATATCTGTCAAACCAGCTGTCGTCCATTACATAGTGTCCCTTTATGCCCATCGAGTCACCGTAGCTGTTGTGGACTTTCCAGCGTATGGGTTTGCCGTAATCATCAAAATGTACGCCGTCGAAGGCCATAATATGAAGGCCCGATGTGCCGCCGTTATGACCCTTGTATTTGAGCCATGTCTTTCTGTCGGGGAACTCGAGGTCGGTGCCGAAAATATTCTCGTAATCGAGAAGCTGCTGATGCATATAACCCGATGGTTTATCCGACTGCTTGGCAACATCGCATCCCATTATGACCTGATCGCCGCCCTTAAGGGATTCGATGACCAGTTTTTTGATGGTGTCCATATCGAGGTTGAAGCGCTTGTCGAGGACGGTGCATTTATCGGGGTCTCCGGCATAGCACTTGCCGAGGGGGTATTTATCGGTGGGGTGATTGATTATGAAGCAGTAATCGTCTGCATTCATGCCGCCATACTGCTTATAGAACTCCTGAGGGGTCATTTCGGGGAGCTTTACAAAGGTGCCGTCGGCCTTACGGTATTCAAAGCTTACCGTTTTGGGAGGAGCGCCGAGGAAACGGGTGAGGATCGAGAAGACACCCGAAAGCTGCTTTTCACGAAGAGCATAGAGGGCATCTTCGTAGGCTCCGCCTTCCTTTGCGTCGCGCAGCTGCATTACCGAAAGCTTGAGCTTCTGCTCGATGATCCTTGTGACATACTTGGAATCGAAGGAGCACTGGGTGTCAGGCATCATATATTTGGGAACAATGCCGTATTTGTCGGCCAGCCTGCAGAAACCATACCACATGCCGTTATCGGCGATGGGTCTTCTCAGGGGGTTGGAAACTTTGGGATCCTCGAGAGGAAGATCGATATTACGGATCTGTCCGTCAAGGAATCGGGCGCATTTTTCAAGCATATCGAAGAAATAGATATAATTCTGCGAGAGCTCGAAGTTCCTTTCAGCAATGCCGAGGGTGCGCTTCATGTTGTGCCTTACTATGTTGAGCGAGGCAAAGGCCCAACAGCGGCCTGTGGCATGTTGGTCGGTGGTGCCTTCGTTCCAAACATCTATTTCAAAGACGAAGGGAAGACTTTTCTGTATTTCAACGTTT
>JAFOHJ010000117.1 GCA_017421885.1 Clostridia bacterium | reverse complement strand
CAGGGAGATGATGTCTTCTGCGTGCTTGTCGATAACTGCACATGCAGCTGCTTTCATTTCATTAACATTCATGATAAAGCTTTCCTTTCGGTTATTTTATTTATTTCACAAGTCTGAAAAACTAACTGATATTATATTAGAAATCCTTACCCTTCTCGAGCTTGCACCACTCTGTCAGGTACTCTTCCTTTGTCATGGGAGCCTTGAAGTTAGCCTTTACTTCGAGAGCCTTCTCAGCGCCGTTTGCCAGCAGGTCGATAGCTGTGCATGCCATAACCTTTGCAGCCGAAACAACAGCGATGTCGGGACGTGCGATGCGGTAGTTGTCGCCGTGGCCTACGCCTGCAGCGCCGCCGATACGCATATGAACTGTGGGCATGATGTTGGAAACGTCGTTAGCATCGGTCGAGCCGCCGGGGCCGTTGCGGATGCAGTTTTCTTCGCCGAATACATATACGAGGTTATCATATACGCAATCCTTCAGCTCGTCGCTCTCGAAGGGGCACATATAACCGGGGAGATGTGTGATGATGCACTGAGCGCCCAGAGCGTCGGCACCGGCCTTGAACGCACGATCAACCTTGAATGCTGCTTCGTTGATGGCCTTTGTATTTGTGCCGCGGACATATGTTTCGAGGCGAACGTCAGCGGGAACTACGTTAACGAGGTCGCCGCCCTTTGTGATGATGGGATGTACGCGGATGCCGTCCTCATCGAGGAATGTCTCGCGGTTTGCGTCGACGCACTGCAGGCCGAGCTGAGCAGCCTTAAGAGCGTTGATGCCCTGGCTGGGCATAGCAGCGTGGGACTCCTTGCCGAGGTACTGGATCATTCTGCCGTGGAAGCCCTTACCGATGGGGCCGCCTGCATTACCCTTGCTTACAACTTCAGCGCCGGGGTTCTCGGTAACAGCTGTGTGCTGCATGATCATCATATCAACATTGTCCATAAGGCCGAGGCGGATAAACTCCTGCTTGCCGCCCAGCAGCTTGAACTCGCCCTGTTCGATCATATTCTTACGCCACTCGAGCTCTACGAACTCCTCAGCAGGAACATGCATGAGTGTGATGTCGCCATCCAGGTTCTCCATGATGCCGGGAGCCTTAAGAGCAGCAGCAACACCGACTACGGAAGCCGACTGAGCCGAGTGACCGCAGCTGTGAGCAGCCTTTGTGATGGGGTCAGCGCAGGGATGATTGCCAACGATAACGGCATCCAGCTCGCCCATGATAGCGAGGTTAACCTTATGGTCACGGCCCTTTACGGGAGTGATGATACCTGTACGGGCATGGCCGTCTGTAAACTCATAGCCGAGTTCCTTGAGTGCAGCCTTTACCTTCTCAGCTGTCTTGAACTCCTTATAACCCAGTTCGGGCTCATGATAGATAGAATCTTCAAGTGCGACGATCTTATCGGCGTATGCGTCGATAGCAGCGCAAGCAGCAGCTTTCATTTCGTTAACGTTCATGATTTTTCCTCCTAATATGATATATGTAAGATATTATTTGATCCCCAAATTGCTTCAGTTTAATTTTAACAACTTAAACTGCTATTTTCAATCTTTAGATGGTTAGCCTGAACAAGATTGTAAGTTTTTACAAAAATATCGCTTAATTTTTAGTCTATTTGACTCACCAAAAACTGGCATAAAATATCCGCGGCAGGAAGTTCCTGCCGCGGACGAAAAAGAGGGATTTATAGCTTATTTGACTGCTGCAAGATATCTTACCAGCATTGCCGAAGCCTCGGCGCGTGTTGCGCTGTTCTGAGGCAGGAGGCTGCCATCAGAACCATTTACGATGTCCTCAGCACAAGCCCACTGGAGAGCCTCGAATGCCCATCCGCTGATCGAGAAGGCATCTTCATAGGAGAGGATATTTGTGTCCTCGCCGGAGGAAACATCCACGCCCTCGCTCTTAGCATAACGGTGGAGGATAACTGCCAGCTGCTCGCGTGTTACATTATCGTTGGGAGCAAACTCGGTTTCGCTTACACCCTTGATGATGCCGTTTTCGTGCGCCCAGATAACCGCTTCGGAATACCATGTATCCTCTGCACAGTCGGCGAAAGGCATCTCGCCTTCGGCCTCAGGCTCTCCCTCAAGGCGATGGAGAACGGTTACCAGCATTGCGCGTGTCATTGTGCCGTTGGGCTCAACTGTATCTTCCGATGTACCCTTGATAAGGCCAAGTTCGACAGCCTTTTCGAGTGTTTCGTGATACCATGCATCGGCATCGGCATCATCGAACTGCTCGAGCAGGCACTTATGCTCAGGCTCGGAGGGTTCATCGTCATCATTGTCAACGATATTCTTGACTGTGGCCTCATAGACCTCTTCGGTCATGGCATTGTCAAAGATAAAGTTGCTGATGAAGGCATATTCATCGCGCTGGTGAGCCTTGTTTGTCAGTGTATTTGCAAACAGAGCGATGTCGATCTGATTGCCGTTCATGTCGGGGCCTTCGTAAGCAAAGCCCTTGATGCCGCCGAGGAAGGCATTAAGGCTCTCTTCGCTGCCGTTGAGGAAGCCCTCGAGGGGATACTTCTCGGCATTGCCCTGAACCAGGACTACTGCGCCCTCGGGCAGATCTGTGAAGTAGTATGTGCCATAGCCATACATGATCTCGTCGCCTTCTGCGATATAGGATGCATTGACCATTGTTTCATTGGGGTATGTGACATAGCCAAGGCAGTCCATACCCGCTGTGGAGGCACGGCCTACGGGAATGAGGTTCTTTTTTACATTGCTGCCTGCCGACGAAGAATAGCCGATATAGGGTGTGCCGGCCTGAACCGCTGCCAGACCCTGTGCATCAAGGCCTGTTGCACCGATGACTACATCAGCTTCACCTGCATCATTTGTTGTTTTGAAGCCCATCAGTTCGAGGGCATACATATCATAGTTCCAACTGGAAGAATTGGCAATGATGGGAACTCGTACAGCGCCGGTAGATGCGCCCGAAAGTGCTGTGGATGTGCCGTTTATATAGACTTTGGAGGGTTCAAGCACAAATGCTTCTGCCTCAAGATCCTTGACACCTGTAGCTGTGAAGACAAACTCATCCTTGATACCCTTGTAATCTGTATAGGAACAGATAAAGTCGCCCTTATACTCGCCCTCTGTGATGAAGCCGACCTTCTTGCCTGCATAAAGCAGAGCATTTACGGCTGCGACTGCATCCTCGGAGGAGTTGTGGATAACTGCATCATAGCCTGCAATACCGCTGAAGTATGTCTTTGCATTGCTGCCGATGTAATCGAGGCCCGATTCATAAACCAGTGTCTCGCCAACCGCCTCTGCAATAACTTCATAAGCTGCAGGTTCGGCTACTGTGATCATCGAGAAGCCGCGTGTGTGGCCGAATGCTGTGATGCCCTCAGAATACAGCTCGGTCCAGTTGCGGATAACTGTGCCGTTATAAAGCACGCCGTTTGCAACGGCACGCTTGGCCTGATACATCGAAACTACCATTGTGCCGGAGGGATATGTGACTCCGTCATAGGTGAACTTTTCGTCGGTGATGCCGACCTTAACATCGTTTCTTGTCAGCCACTCGATCATATCGTAGGCTGCATCGAGGTTGGACTGGTTCTTGCCGTCAAGAGGAATAATATATGCTTCAGGGAAGAACTGGCCGTTCTGGCCCTCGCCGTTATATGCGGGACGGAAAACATCCTGCTCGGCACCTACGTTGTCGTATGCGTCTACCAGCCAGGGACCTACAAGATCATCGGTGTTTTCATTATTAAGGCAGCGGTCATAGATCTCGATCTGATTGAGGAAATAGCCTTCCTTATTCTCAGCTATGAAATCGGACAGGCCAAGCAGACCGTATGTAGCCGCGTTGGTGGTTGCCTCGGAATATGCAGGCAGTTCGACCGTATAGGCGACTGTGCCCTGCATCATTGCAAACTGGGGTGTGTAGGATGTGGACATATCATCCCAGGGAGCCGACCAGAAGGCATTGCCCTCGTCGTCGGAATAGAGATAGTCGCGCATGGGAACGGCATAACTCTGATAGAGGTCGTTATTTGCTACTGCAGCCGCACCGAATGCTTCGCCGCCGGCCAGCAGATAGTTGGACAGCAGGTCATACTCGAAGTTGGGCTCGTGAGGAGGCGAACAAGGTTCTACCTGGAATGTGACTACCTGACCATGCAGCTCAAGGAGAGTTGCGGGGTTATATGTGGCGATCAGGTGCTGCATATTCTGTGTTTCGGGTGTTGTCTGGAAAGAGTTATCGCGGTTGAGGTCATAGCCGTTGGAGGAGGCACGTGTGATATTGATTCGGCCTTCAACGTTCTCCTCGGGAACCAGGATGAAGAAGATCTCATCCAGCATCGCATCGACGTTTACTGTAAGGCTCTCCTGCTCGTAGTACTCGTCAAAGCCCTCAACTTTGCCCGAGCGCTGGGAAGACAGCGAATCGTCGGGCAGGATGGCTCCGAGGAAGTTGGGCTCGATAAGCTCGGAGGTATGGAGACCCATTGCCTCGCGCTGCTCGTCCAGCTTGACCTGTCCGGCCTCTGTAAGGGCAGTAAGTGTGTCGTAGCCGATGTTTTCTTCGGTGACCAGCAGCTTGGCAAGGTTCAGAATGCCATCGACGGCTGCCGTTTCATTTGAATGGATGTTGGAGTACATAACGGGGATCTGGAAATCAACCTCACCTGACTCGATCTTTGCCTTGAGTGCCTCAGGCTGAGTCTCAGCCATCTCGCACAGCTCCAGCCAATTTTCTACAGCTGCACTGTCCTTGGCAACAATCAGATAGGGCATTTCATAGCCGGCTGTCGACTGGCCCATGCTCCTGAGCGAAACATAGGGAACGGCTGTATCGGCGCTGTTGTCGCCCATATCTGCCAGTTCGGCCAGCAGGTCATAAACTTCCCACATACTGTGGAAAGATTCGTAGGGACGGATAACAACATTGGAATGTGCAACGATATCCGTGTCGCCCACTGTCATGATAAGGTCAAAGTAACCGCACACATCGGTGTAAACACCGCCGTTTGCATGCATTACGCTGGGGTTCTGGCGGCTGATCATAGGGGAAACATCAAAGGTCAGTGTGGCCTCGCCATCCTCAAAACTTGCTGCGATGTTGGAAATGTTCAGATAGCTCTTGTATGCCTTGGGAACATTGGCAATGTCTATCTCATCAAGCTCGTTGGGGAAGGGTTCTTCCTCATCCAGCAGAGGAATATATTCATGATCCTCGCCGGGATTCATAAAAGAACCGGTACGGATAAGCTTCCATGTTATCGAAGCTCCCTCGGCTGTGGCCGCCGCATAGTCTTCTTCGGAAAGGGTAAACTTGACTTCGTTGCTTGAAGCCACCGTCTGCGAGATAAAGAGCATCTCTTCATCAGGCTGCTCGGAAGGCTCGTTCTCTGCCGCAAATGCCGCAGCCGGCAGCAGAGGAAGGACAAAGGCCAGAGCCATAAGCATCGAAAGCATCTTTTTGCTCTTTTTGATAAAGGTCATTCTTTTTCACTCCTTGTGTTTTTTGAATATAAATTCGCAAAAATAAATTTATATTCCTTTATGGCTCATATTATAGCACCGCATATTTCTCATGGCAAGAAAAATTTATGAAAATATATTCGTGAATTTGCATAAATTCTCTTTAATTATTCAGAAAAAAGCCCCCATGCCTGTATAAAGCATGAGGGCAGATGTTTTATGAAATATGTATACGGTTTAGTCAAGTTTTTCAGTCATAAGGCTCCATACGATGTCGAAAGCCTTGCCGAACTCTTCCATATCAAGATACTCGTTTGTTGTGTGAACATCAAACATACCGGTAGTGATGCCTGCGCAGTCGAAGCCGTGGCCAGAGAATATGTTGGCATCGCCCGAACCGTTGGTTACGCCATATTCGATGGTATAGCCGGCATTTTCGAGGATCTTTACCATAGCGCGGCGCAGGAAGCCGTTCTCATTGGGCTTGTGAGGGGGGCAGAAATGGTCGATATCGATGTCGACTGTTGCACCGAACTCGGCTGCCGCATCCTGGCAGGCCTTGACAATGATATCTACCTGGTTCTGGATCTGCTCCTGAGAATGAGATCTTACCTCGCAGGTGAATGTGACCTCGTCGGTGACGATGTTTGTAGCTCCGCCGCCTTCAATGCGGCCGATGTTGGATGTTGTTTCGGGGTCGATACGGCCGAACTTGACGCGGCTGATAGCCGATGCTGCAACTGCAATGGCATTGATGCCCTTTTCGGGTTCAATGCCGCCGTGAGCCATTCTGCCGTGGAAGGTGATCTTAAGAGCATCCTTACCTGCGCCCGACCTGAGCAGCCTGCCTCCTACCTTGCCTGCACCGTCGAGAGCAAAGATATTCTTAACGGGCAGCTTGTCATAGTCAAAGTTCTTTGCGCCGTGCATGCCATTCTCTTCGCAGATGGTGAAGAGGACCCACAGGTCGCGGTGAGGTGTCTTTGTTTCCTGCAGAACGTCGATGATCTCCATGATCATTGCGATGCCCGACTTGTCGTCGGCTGCGAGGATAGTGTCGCCCTTGCTCTTAAGGATACCGTTTTCAAAAACAGGCTCGATGCCGATACCGGGCTCTACTGTATCCTGGTGAGCATTAAGGCAGATGCCCTCGCCCTCCATGTCGCCGCCGATATGGATCAGCAGGTTGCCGGAATTGTCGCCGCCGATGGCTTTGCCGGCCTCGTCGCGGTATACTTCATAGCCTCTGTCTTCAAAATACTTCTGAAGATAGTCGGTCATGGGGCCTTCCTTATAAGATACGCTGTCGATCTTTATCATTTCGCAAAGCTTGGAAATGACTCTTTCCTGATTGAACTGCATTTTTGTTTTCCTCCCGTTTAAAATAGGTTGAATGTAACATCATTATACTAAACGGCCGAGCAAAACACAAGGCATTTAACAAGGTGTAAAGTCTGTGTAAAATCGATTCAATCCCTTGCTATTTTCTTAATTATATGTTATGTTCACGATATATGCACATTTGCAGTTAATAATCCAAGTGTATAATCATCTTTTTAAAATACGGAGACGATAATAACCATGCGTATAGTCATTGTAGGCAACGGCAAAGTGGGAAGCACTCTCGCCGAGCAGCTTTCAAGTGAAGATCATGAGATCGTTATAGTAGACCAGAATCAGAAGACCATTGACGACTCGGTAAACTCTCTTGATGTTATAGGTGTGTGCGGCAACGGAGCCAGCTATCAGGTTCTGCTGGAGGCCGACGTTCCCAAGGCTGACCTTCTCATTGCCTGCACCAGTCAGGATGAGATCAACCTCCTCTGCTGTCTCGTAGGCCGAAAGCTGGGTGCTAAAAATACCATCGCCCGCGTCAGAAATCCCGAATACAGCGATCAGCTGGTGTTCATGCGCGACGAGCTGGGCCTTTCCATGAGTATCAATCCCGAGCGTGCCGCCGCCAGCGAGATCTTCAGAATCCTGCAGTTCCCCTCGGCTCTTAAGATTGAGAGCTTTTCCAATAAGCGCGTTGAGATTGCTGAAATCAAGCTGCGCGAAGACTCGGCTCTTGACGGAGTTTATCTGCGAGACCTGCATAAGAACTTTAAAGGTAAGGCTCTTATCTGCGCCGTACAGCGCGAAGGCAAAGTTGCTATCCCTGACGGCAATTTCATGCTCAAGGCAAAGGACAAGATCAGCGTGATCGCCCCTGCAAGCGATATGCTCGATTTCTTCGCCGCTTTCGGCAGCCTGCTGCCTGCAGCCAAGGATGTTATGATCATCGGTGGAGGCCGCATCACCTTCTATCTGTCGAGAATGCTGCTCGAAAGCGGAGTCAGAGTAAAAATCATCGACTCGAGCGCCGAACGCTGTGCCGAGCTGAGCCGCAGCCTGCCCCGCGCCACTGTTATTCTTGGCGATGGCACCGACCAGGATCTCCTCGACGAAGAGGGGCTTGAAGATATGGATGCCGTACTGGTCCTGACGGGCATCGACGAGGAAAATATCATCCTCGCCCTCTATGCCCAGGCTAATTGCGACGGCAAGGTCATCACCAAGGTAAACCGAACCACCCTCGCCTCTATTGCCGAATCCACCGGTCTTGAAAGCATTATTTCTCCCCGTATGCTGACAGCTAATATCATCGTAAGATATGTCCGTGCCATGCAGAACTCCTTTGGCAGCAATGTCGAAACCCTGCATCGCCTTGCGGGCGGCTTGGTAGAGGCTCTCGAGTTCAAGGTCAGCGACAGCTTTCCCGCTCTCGACACTCCTCTCATGGATATCAAGCTTAAGCCCAATATCCTCATCGGATGTATCTCCCGCGGCGGCAAGACCATCGTTCCCGGAGGCCGCGACTATATCTCGGTGGGCGACCGTGTTATCATCATCACCACCAACCACAGCTTCGACGATCTTTCTGAGATCCTGATGCAAAGGAGCATCGTCATATGAACCGCAGGATCGTCTATTACACCACGGGCAAAATATTCAAGGCTCTTGCGGCTCTCCTGCTGCTTCCGGCCCTTGTAGCCCTGTGGTATCGTGAGCGCACCCTTGTGCATATACTCGTGTCGTCCGGAATCGCCTATCTTGCAGGCACACTGCTTACACGACGTAAGCCCGAAGATATCGCCATCTATGCGAAAGAGGGCTTTGCCATCGTTGCCCTTGCCTGGATCGGCCTTTCGGCGCTAGGTGCATTGCCCTTCTGGCTGAGCGGCACCATCCCCTCATATATCGATGCCCTGTTTGAAACAGTCAGCGGATTCACTACCACCGGTGCATCTATTATGCCCGGTGTCGAGCATGTCAGCCGTGCCCTCCTTTTCTGGCGAAGCTTCACCCATTGGGTAGGCGGCATGGGTGTGCTGGTATTCGTAATGGCAATCATCCCTCTGTCCGAAAGACGCTCGATGCACATCATGCGCGCCGAGGTGCCCGGCCCCACATCTGGCAAGCTGCTGCCCCGTATGCGCGACACGGCCAAAGTCCTCTACACCATCTATCTGGTGCTCAGCATAGTAATGTTTATCTGCCTCATTCTTGCAGGCATGCCTGTTTTCGACAGCGCCATCCATACCTTCGGCACGGCCGGCACAGGCGGCTTCTCGTGCAAGAACTCCAGCATCGCATTTTACGACAGCGCCCTTATCGACTGGATCATCGCTGTTTTCATGGCCTTGTTCGGCGTAAACTTCAACCTCTATTACTATCTGCTCATCCGCAATTACAAATCTGCATTTAAAAATGAAGAGCTTTGGTGGTATTTTGGAATAATGGCTTTTTTCTCGGTTTCCATCGCCATCAATATTATTCCTCTCAAGGGCAGCTTTTTGAATGCACTCAGGTATTCCTTCTTCCAGGTATCCACCCTGATGACCACAACGGGCTATGCCACAGCGAACTATGACCTGTGGCCGGCCTTTTCAAAAACCATGCTGGTGCTTGCCATGTTTATCGGCGCCAGTGCAGGCTCTACGGGAGGCGGCCTCAAGGTGTCGCGCCTCATGATCCTGGGAAAGGCGGCAAAGACCGAGATCAAGCGAATGCTCCATCCCCGTATGGTATCCACCGTCACCGTGGATGAAAAGCCGGTCTCCGACAGCACCATCACAGGCGCCTACGTATACATCGTTGTATACTTTCTTATTGCGGCTGTCAGTGTCGTACTGCTGTCCCTTGACGGTTTTGATTTCGAAACCAATTTCACCGCCATGGCGGCCTGCTTCAACAACATCGGCCCCGGCCTTGCAAAGGTAGGCCCTATATGCAACTATTCGGAATATTCGGTCCTTTCCAAGATAGTCCTTATCCTCGACATGCTGCTGGGAAGGCTTGAGATCTTCCCCATGCTGTTCGGCCTGGCCTTCCCCTTCTGGAAGGGTCACCGCAAAACCAATGCAAAGCGCGCACGTACTGCCAATATTTCCAACGAAAACTGATCAAAGACAAAAACCTCACCGTTACGGTGAGGTTTTTATGTTTATATGGTGTTTTCTTCGCCGATTTCACCCCAAAATCTCTCCGTTTCTGAGGTATATCCTCGGCACACGGGGAGTAAGCACCGTGGGCACCTCGCCCATCGTGCCTCCGTAAAGCTCGGCCATCTGCCAGAGCTCCTGCTTTACCTCTCCTTCACGGCCAAAGACAGTGACGATGTCGCCCACCTCGGCCTCAATATCGGTGACATCCAGCATCAGATAATCCATGCAGATCTTGCCGATGATGGGGGCAAACTTTCCGTT
>JAFOHJ010000116.1 GCA_017421885.1 Clostridia bacterium | reverse complement strand
GAGCCCCTGGGTGGAGATAAATATGCCGGTGTTATCGTAAAGCACTGTGAAGGCAAGGAACAGAGGGCAGAGGACGAGTCCATGGACGGACGCGACCTGCTGGTGTTCGATGAGACGTATTTCTGGTTCAACGGCCAGGGCATCCGCAACAAGATCAGAAACAGTCTTGTTATCTATGATGCTCAGGCAAAGGATTTCAGCCAGGTCACATCCCAGTATTTCAACCTTGCAGCTTTTGCGGTATCTCCCGATAAGAATAAGATCGCATTTACCGGCGCGGCATATGAAAACAAGGTCGTAAACAAGAACGGCCTTTATGTATACGATCTCGCATCGGGCGAGACAAAGACCCTGCTCGAGCAGGGCGAGATGGTGGCAGGCGCCATCGCCTTTGTGGGCGACCACGAGCTGTTCTGCGCCATCAACGACTTCGAATGGTCGGGCAAGAACTCGCGCTTCTATGTCTATGACATCGAAAGCGGCGAGAGGCGCGCACTTCCCTTTGTAGACGCCGAGGTAGGCGGTGCATCGGGCACCGACGTCAATTACGGCGGCGGGCAGAACAAGAAGTTCCATGACGGCAAGCTCTATATGACCCGTGCCGTATGGGGCGACAGCCACCTCTGTGCAATGGATATGAAGACAGGCGAGGATATCACCGTTTCGGGCATTAAGGGCTCGGTAGGTGGCTTTGATATTGCAGGCGGCAAGGCCTATGCAGTTGCTCTCCGCGGCAGCGACCTGCCCGAGATCTATTCCATCGACCTCTTCACAGGCTGTGAAAAGAAGCTGACCTCCTTTAACAGCGAATATATCGAGTCGCACATCGTAACGGCACCCGAATATTTCACATTCACAAATAAAGACGGTTTTGAGCTGGATGGCTATGTTATCAAGCCTGCCGGCTATAAGCCCGGAAAGAAATATCCTGCCGTATTCGAGATCCACGGCGGCCCCAAGACCATTTTCGGAAGCGTCTTCCATCATGAGATGCAGATCCTTTCTAGTCTCGGATATTTTGTATTCTATACAAATCCCCGCGGTTCCGACGGACGCGGCGAGGACTTTGCCTACAGCACAAAGTTCCTCGGCACAAAGGACTATGAGGATCTCATGGAGTTCTGCGACGTGGTCTGCGAGAAATATCCCGACATCAACGAGAAAAAGATCGGCATCTGCGGCGGCTCTTACGGCGGCTTCATGTGCAACTGGATGATCGGCCACACCGACCGTTTTGCGGCGGCTGCATCTCAGAGATCCATCTCGAATTATGTCTGCAAGCTGACAGCCACCGATATCGGAACAACATACGATCTTCAGCAGGTGGGTGCAACACCCTGGGAAGACTTCGAGCTGGTATGGGAGACATCCCCCCTCAAGTATGCCCACAATGCCAAGACGCCCACACTCTTTATCCAGTCGGATGAAGACTATCGCTGCTGGATGAGCGGCGCCCTTCAGATGTTCTCGGCACTCAAGCAGAACGGCACCGATGCACGTCTGTGCATGTTCCACGGCGAGAACCACGAGCTGTCGCGCAGCGGCAGGCCTGAAAACCGCATTTCGCGCCTCACCGAGATCTGCGGCTGGTTTGATAAATATCTCAAGAAATAAAAACTTTCCACATACACTCTATAAAAGATCGGAGCTTGTAAAATGAAAAAAGTAACATACCAGGATCTGTACGAGTTTAATTTCCTTTCCGATGTATGCTATTCTCCCAACGGAAAGCTGGCTCTGTTTGCCAAGCACAATGCCTGCGAGAAGAAGAATGGCTATAAGTCTTATATCTGGCTGCTGGATGTTGAAAGCGGCGAGACAAGACAGTTGACCTTTGGCGGCGAGGAAAAGGGCGCAAAGTGGCTGGATGACGAGACCATCCTCTTTGTTTCCACACGCAATAAGGGAAAGGGCCCCAAGACCGATTATTTCAAGCTGTCGCTGACAGGCGGCGAGGCCGAGCCCTTCTTCTCCATTCCCGAGAGAGTCGTTTCCATCGAGCCCATGGGCGACGGTAAGTATCTTGCAGCCATCATCAAGCATGTTGAAGGCAAGGAACAGAAGGCAGACGACGAGGCTATGGACGGCCGCGATCTGCTGGTCTTTGACGAGATCTATTTCTGGTTCAACGGTCAGGGCGTAAGAAACAAGCTGCGCAACACACTGGTCATCTTCGACAGCAACACAGGCAAGATGAAGCAGGTCTCCAAGAAGTATACACAGGTAGCCGGTGCAGCAGTATCTCCCGACAAGAGCAAGGTCCTCTTCACAGGCACAACATACGAAGATATGTCGATCCGCGAGGGCGCTCTGTTCCTCTATGATGTAGAAACAGGCAAGACAAAGACCATCGTAAAGCAGGATAAGTATGCTGTCGGCAGCCTGGCATTCATGGGCAACGACAAGGCATTCTTCACCATCAACGATATGGCCTTCAACGGCAAGAACTCCTACTTCTGCACACTCGACGTTGCTACAGGCGAGTGGTCCAGAATGGAAGTATGGGCAGATGCCGAGGCCGGCGGCGCTGTTGGCACCGACTGCAACATGGGCGGCGGCGCAAACAAGAAGTTCTATGACGGCAAGCTCTATATGACAAAGTCGGTATGGGGCCACAGCCATCTGGTAGTCCTCAAGGACAACGGCGAGCTTGAGACAGTCATCGACACAAACGGCTCGATCAACGCGTTCGACATCGCAAACGGCAAGGTCCTCATGACCGCCATGCGCGACCGCGATCTCGTAGAGCTCTATACATACGACCTCGAGACCAAGGAAGAGAAGCGCGTAACCACCTTCAATAAGGAATACCGCGATACACACTCGATCGTAGATCCCGAATACTTCACATTCCTCGACCGCGATGGTGTCGAACTGGACGGCTGGGTCCTCAAGCCCCTCGGCTACAAGCCCGGTAAGAAGTATCCCGCTATCCTCGAGATGCACGGCGGCCCCAAGGGCATTTTCGGCGATGTATTCCATCACGAGATGCAGATCCTTGCAAATATGGGCTATTTCGTATTCTGGACAAATCCCAGAGGTTCCGACGGCCGCGGCTCTGAGTTTGCAAACATGACAGGCAACCTCGGCGGCATCGACTTCAACGACTTCATGGATTTCACCGACGAGACACTTAAGAGATATCCCGATATCGACGAGAAGCGCGTCGGTATCTGCGGCGGCTCTTACGGCGGCTTCATGTGCAACTGGATGATCGGCCACACCGACCGTTACGCAGCGGCTGCTTCACAGCGCTCCATCTCCAACTATCTGACAAAGTCGCTGACCACCGATATCGGCTATAACCACAACATGGCTCAGTTGGATACCGATCCCTGGCATGACTTTGAAACAGTATGGCAGCATTCTCCCCTCAAGAACGGCCATCTGGCAAAGACACCCACACTCTTTATCCAGTCGGACGAAGACTATCGCTGCTGGATGTCGGATGCTCTGCAGATGTTCTCGGCTCTCAAGCTGAACGGTGTCGACTCGAAGGTCGTCCTGTTCCACGGCGAGAACCACGAGCTGTCGAGAAGCGGCAAGCCCAAGAACCGCATCACACGTCTCACAGAGATCTGCGAGTGGTTCGAAAAGTATGTAAAGCCTGTTAAGAAATAAGAAAATCTTATAAATAAAAGGCTGCAGCCTCCGGAAAACCTCCGGAGGCTGCGTTTTTGGTTTTAAGATAGGCCATTTACATAAAATTATCCTTGCCAAAGGAAAGTTTATGTGCTAGAATATATGTTGCTGATTTTGCAAGTATATGCACGCATATAAACGGAGGTTATCTCATGGGTGAGACATTAAGATTGGTCATTACTGTCGTTCACGTTGTCGTTTGCATCGCTCTCATCGGTTCTGTACTGATGCAGTCGGGCAAGGGCCGTATGGGCGAGTCCGCAGGCGCTGCAGAGACATTCTTCGGCAAGAACATGGCTCGTTCCATGGACGCTAAGCTCGAGAAGGTCACACAGTATTCGGCCGGCGCATTCCTGCTGCTGACAGCGGTTCTGGCAATATTCTAATCAAGTGAACTTATAGGCGGCATTTTATAATGCCGCCTATTTGACTATTATATCAATTCTATTTTTAAGATAAGTGAGGTAAAACACTATGGCTGACGACAAGAAGCTGGTGTCGGCGATCACCTCTATGGAGGACGATTTCGCTCAGTGGTACACCGATATCGTCAAGAAGGCTGAGCTGGTCGATTATTCCAGCGTTAAGGGCTGCACGATCCTCAGACCTTACGGCTATGCTATCTGGGAAAATATCCAGCGCATTTTTGATGGCATGATCAAGGAAACAGGTCACGAGAACGTGGCTATGCCTATGTTTATCCCCGAATCCCTGCTTCAGAAGGAGAAGGACCATGTTGAAGGTTTTGCTCCCGAAGTTGCATGGGTCACACACGGCGGCAGCGAGAAGCTCGAAGAGCGCCTCTGCGTCCGTCCTACATCCGAGACACTGTTCTGCGACCATTTCGCACACATTGTCCAGTCCTGGAGAGACCTGCCCAAGCTGTATAACCAGTGGTGCAGCGTTGTAAGATGGGAAAAGACAACACGTCCCTTCCTCCGTACACGTGAGTTCTGGTGGCAGGAGGGTCACACCATCCATGCTACAAAGGAAGAGGCCGAGGCTGAGACACTCCAGCAGCTTGATGCTTACGAGACACTCTGCCGCGACTATCTCTGCATGCCTGTACTCAAGGGTCGCAAGACCGACAAGGAGAAGTTTGCAGGCGCTCTCGATACATACACCATCGAGGCTATGATGCACGATGGCAAGGCTCTGCAGAGCGGTACATCCCACTTCTTCGGCGACGGTTTCTCCCGCGCATTCGGTGTTCAGTTTGCCGATAAGAACAACAAGCTGTCCTTCCCCTGGCAGACATCGTGGGGCATCTCCACACGTCTGATCGGCGGTATCATCATGACACACGGCGACAATTCGGGCCTCGTTCTGCCTCCTGCAGTAGCGCCCATTCAGGTCGTCATCGTTCCTGTTGCAATGCATAAGCCCGGCGTTCTCGACAAGGCACGCGAGATCGCTGCACAGCTCAAGGCTGCCGGCATCCGCGTAAAGCTGGATGATTCCGATCAGAGCCCCGGCTGGAAGTATGCCGAGTATGAGATGAAGGGTGTTCCCGTACGTCTCGAGATCGGCCCCAGAGATATCGAGAAGAACAGCTGCGTACTCGTACGCCGCGACAACCGCGAGAAGACATTTGTCGACCTCGACCAGCTTAACACAGCTATTCCCGAAATGCTCGAGGCATTTGCTCAGGCTATCTATAAGAAGGCTAAGGACAACCTCGACAGCAACATCGTAACAGCTACAAATCTCGACGAGATGAAGGCTGCCATTGCCGATAAGCCCAAGTTCGTCAAGGCTATGTGGTGTGGCGAGGAGAGCTGCGAGCTCGAGATCAAGGAGAAGACCGGTATGCCTTCGCGCTGCATGCCCTTCGAGCAGGAGCACATCAGCGACGTCTGCGCCTGCTGTGGCAAGCCTGCAAAGAAGATGGTCGTCTTTGGCATCGCATACTAAGATAACTGGTTGCGTAAACAGCGCAACAAAAATACAAAGAGGAAGACCGTGGTCTTCCTCTTTTTTTATGTTTGGAGTATAATACATTTATATTTCTGCAAAGGAGCATAACAATGAAAGAAAATATATCCTTCCGTTTTGCCGAAGAAAAAGACTGCGGTATAATTCTGGATTTTATCCACCGTCTTGCCGAGTATGAAAAAATGTCCGATCAGGTAGTGGCTACCGAAGAGCTTCTTCGTGAATGGATATTCACACAGAAGAAGGCAGAGGTCATTTTCTGCGTGAAAGAAGGCACTGAAGTAGGCTTTGCCCTCTTCTGCTATAATTTCTCTACTTTCCTCGGCCGCGCAGGCATATGGCTCGAAGACCTTTTTGTGCTGCCTGAATACAGAGGTCAGGGTATTGGCAAGGCTCTGCTTGCAAAGCTGGCTGCAATTGCCGTCGAGCGCGGCTGCGGCAGACTTGAATGGTATTGTCTCGACTGGAATCAGCCTTCCATCGATTTTTATAAGTCTATGGGAGCTGAGGGCCTCACCGAATGGACGACGTATCGCTTAACCGGTGAGACACTTAAGAAAATGGCAGAGAAAGCAAAATAAAGCAGAAATATCTGCCGGTCCATTCGGTGTTCGCCGCCGGTAGAATGGCGGCGCAGCATTTGCGGCAATTCACTTGCCGTAAATCTATAAAATCAAAAGGGGCCCTCGAAAAATCGGAGATTTTGTGGGGAACATGGACAACGTATCGCTTAATCGGTGAGACAATTAAGAAAATGGCAGAATATATTAAATAAAGAATCAATTATACCCGTTATAGTACTAAAGCCTTCCCCTTGATGGGGAAGGGGGACCATCGAACGATGGTGGATGAGGTGAACCGCCATCGGAAGAATGGCGGTGCAAACAAAAAACTTAGATAAACTAATGATTTATCTTGAAAAATAGCTGAAGATATATTATCATCAAATCAAGGACCAACCATTTAACCCCGCGGAGGAAATAAAATGCCTTCTACATATGCTCATTACAGATTAGGACAGGAAGTCAGAGAACATCTTTCGGGAAAAGCTCTCAGATCCGTTGAGAAATATTCCGAGCTCTACAATGCAGGCCTTCACGGCCCGGATATTCTGTTCTATTACAATGCAATGATCCCTAACAGGGTGGCAAAGCTGGGAAATGTCCTCCATACGCGCAGCGGCAGGGAGTTTTTCGAAAAAGCTGCCGATGTTATCAGGAGGATGCCCAACGGCGAGCCCTATCTCGCATATACCCTTGGAGTCATCTGCCATTTTGCTCTTGATGTCATGTGTCACGGTTATGTCGGCGAGTATGAGGCTGAGACCGGTATCACACATGCCGAGATAGAGGTAGAGTTTGACCGCGAGATGCTGGTGCATGATGGATATGACCCGGTTAGGAAAAGGCTCACCGATCATATCGTTCCATCAAGCGCCAATGCTGCCGTTATTGCGCCCTTCTATGACGGCATTTCGCCTACGGAGGCACGCAAGGCAATGAAGGATTTTGTTTTCTATAACGATCTTCTGCTGGCGCCTTCGCCCATCAAAAGAGGGATCGTATATGCCGGTCTGTTTATGGCAGGGGCATATAAAAGCAAGCAGGGAATGGTGGTCAACTATAGACCCAACCCAAGCTGCAACCGCAGCACAGCCGATCTTATGGCAAAATATGCCGAAGCTGTTCCTCTTGCGGTCAGGCTGGCGGAAGGATTTATAAAATATCTTGCAGGCGAGGAGCTGCTTGAGGATACTTTTGAGTATAACTTCGAGTCGGCACTGCCGGAAGGAGAATAATTATGAAGTTTACCAAAGCTGAAAAAAGCTGGATCCTCTATGATGTGGGCAACTCGGCATTCACTCTGCTGATCGCCACCATCATGCCGATCTATTTCAATTATCTCGCCGAGAGCGGCGGACTGACTTCGGTCGAATATCTTGCATATTGGGGCTATGCTGCCTCGATATCCACCCTTTGTGTTGCATTTATCGGCCCCGTATTCGGCACATTGGCCGACACCAAAGGATTTAAAAAGCCTATCTTCCTTACAGCTCTTGCCGTAGGTTCCATCGGCTGTCTTGCCCTCGGCTTTGCCAAGCAGTGGCTGATATTCCTTATCATTTTCGTTATCGCCAAGGTCGGTTATTCCTCGGCAAATGTATTTTATGATGCAATGCTGCCCGACATCACCACACCCGACCGTGTAGACAGCGTTTCTTCTAATGGATATGCCTGGGGTTATATCGGCAGCTGTGTTCCCTTTGTTCTCTGTCTTGTTCTCGTTCTCGGTGCCGGTTCTATCGGCCTGACCATGGAAACTGCAATGATGATCTCCTTTATCATTATTGCCGCATGGTGGGTGGGCATGACTATGCCTCTTATGAAGGTTTATGAGCAGAAGAATTATATCGAGCGTCCCGAGCACGTCTTTGCCGCAAGCTGGGGCCGCATAGGCAATACACTTAAGAGCGCACGCAAGAATAAGAAGATCTTTATCTTCCTGCTGGCCTTCTTCTTCTATATCGATGGCGTATATACTGTTATCGACATGGCTACAGCATATGGTTCGGCTCTCGGACTCGATTCCACAGGCCTGCTGTTGGCCTTGCTGGTAACACAGGTCGTAGCCTTTCCCTTCGCAATCCTTTTCGGCCGCCTTGCCAAGAAGTATAAGGCCGAGAGCATTATCACCTGCTGCATCATTGCGTATTTCTGCATTGCGGTATATGCAATGTTCCTCGATAATCAGACTCAGTTCTGGATCCTCGCTGTATGTGTAGGCATGTTCCAGGGAGGCATTCAGGCCCTCTCGAGATCCTACTTCACCAAGATCATCCCTGCCGAGAAGTCGGGAGAATATTTCGGCCTGCTTGATATTTGCGGCAAGGG
>JAFOHJ010000115.1 GCA_017421885.1 Clostridia bacterium | reverse complement strand
ATCTCGTGCACCGAGTTAAAGACAGTGTATGCAGCATAGTTCTCGCTGCCCTGACGGGCCAGTATCGCCGAATAGATATTGGTGCCCACCGCCCAGGTGATCTCGTTTATAAGCACCGGCGCGGCAATGGATGCGTATTTGCGCACAAAGGCCGATGTGAGCGCCTTTATATCGCTCAGCCTGCAAAGACCGGGACTCTGTTTAGCCCCTGCCAGAACAAGAATTATGCACATCTGTGCCACAAGAGAAATGACCGTTGCAAGCGCTGCGCCTCCCAGCCCCATCTCGGGCATTCCGAAACGACCGTAAATAAGGGCATAATTGAAGAATACATTGATAAATACACCGCAGGTCGAGCCGATAAAGGGAGTTTTTACATCCTCGGTCGAGCGCATCGCTCCGCCTATGACCTGCGATATACCGCTGAAAAATATGCCTGCCGAGGCTATCCTTATATACACAGCTCCGGCATCAATTACCGCCTGCTCGCTTGTGAACACCGCCATCATCTGCTTTGGCATGAGCATCGACACCGCCATATACAGCATCGAAAACAATACTATCGCCATTACGCCCAGGCCGGTGGTACGGCGTATCTCATCGCGGTTGCCTGCGCCCCAGTACTGGGCGATCAGCACCGCTCCGCCCGAGCAGACGCCGAAAATGACGATATTGGCCAAAAAGCTCCATCGCGAGGCAACACCTATAGCCGAAGTGGCCACGTTGCCGAGACCGACAACCATAGCCGTGTCGACAAGATATCCGCAGGAGCTGAGAAGGTTCTGCATGGCAATGGGAAATGCCAGCACAAACATCCTACTGATAAACTGTTTATTGGTCAACTTGAGTTTCCTCCAGATATGTATCATTAAAAGCCATGGGAATATCACATCCCTCGATGCCCCTCTCGGAAGGCACACGTCCGTTTATCGTAACCGCGACATATTCAACGCCGCGGCAGGAGCACAGACTGTTGACAAAAGCATGAAGATCGGCTTCATAACCTCTGAGCTCCATCTCCACTGGAACAAATATTTCGGCGCGGACGACCCCTCGCTCGTTGGGTCTGGATATCGATCTGACATCCATACGTCCCTCAAAAGGCGCAGCCGAGCCGAACCTGCCGTCCAGCATATCGAGGGCCACCAGCTGAGGTTCAAGTTCATCATTCTCGCTGATTATACTGATCTGCTGATCTTCAAGGGTGTTGTTTTCCCTATCCACGGTATAAACCGTCAGCTCAAACACCGAAAGACGAAGATCCTCGTCATCCAGCAGGATGGCATCACTGTTCATAAAGAAGGGGTTTGCCCTGCCGTCGGAAACACGGACATAACCGATCTCCTCAACGCCGCTCAGCGACAGTGTTACACCTGCACTGAGCAGGCTTCTGTCGAGGTCATCCATCGAGTCGAACTTTTCGCCTCCGAAAGAAACAACTACAGTACTGCCGAACACCCTGACTTCCTTTACCTCCACTCCTTCGGGGATAAGGGATCGGTTGTTTTCATTCATCGGACTCTTCATGCGCTGAAGGATTTCGTCTATGCGGCCGTCAACCGGCAGACTTGCATCGGGCGTAAACACCTCATAACCAAGGCTTTTTCCGTTTTCATCGGAAGAAAGATAATAAACACTTATAACCTCGCCGCTGCCGTCGTCGGGAATGCTGCTGCATCCACAGAAAATCAGCAGGCAGACCGCAAGCAGAAGTATGAGCTTTCTCATTCGTCCACCTCCTCAGGCTCGGGAGCATAAAGGAAATAGGCCGTAAAGCAGGTGCCCTGGCCGTATGTGGAATCTACCTCGATATGACCGCCGATAGCCTCCATACACTGTCCGACTATCGAAAGGCCAAGGCCTGTGCCCCTTGTTTCGCGCGAACGCATCTTATCGACACGATAGAACCTGTCGAAAATACGCTCCAGCTCTTCTTCATGTATGCCGACACCTGTGTCGCATACACTGAGCACCATGCGCTCTTCGCCCGGCCTGACAACTATGACAACCGAGCCGCCGCGCTTATTATATTTGATGGCGTTTTCAATGAGGTTGAAAACAACCTGATAGATCATGTCAGGATTGCCGTAAACATAGGCATCGTCGGGCAGATCGTAGGAAATATCCACCTCGGCAGCTGCAAGGTTGCCCTTCAGCATCTCGCTTGCGCGCACAACGGTATGGGTGAGATCACATACGCCATCCATCTTTCTGCCGTTTTCTATTCGGCTGATATAAAGCAGGCCTTCGGTGATCCTGGTGAGGCGGTCTATCTCCTCGCTGATATCGCCGAGGAACTCACGAACCTCATCCACTTTGATATCTCTGGCGCTCATGATCGAGTCGCACAGCAGTTTGATAGATGCAAGAGGTGTTCTCAGCTCGTGAGAGGCATCGGAAACAAACTGCTTTCGTGTCGATTCGTTAAGGGCAAGCTGCCCGCTCATACGGTCGAACTCTTCAGCGATAAATCCCAGCTCGTCACCGCTTCTGAGATCAATACGGTAATCGTAATTGCCCTGTCCGATCTGATTAACTCCCTCAAGAACCCTTGCAAACTTACGCCTGAGCGAGGTTACAAAGGTAAAAATAAAGAGGGCAGCAAGAATGGTGACCGACAGCGATATATTAAAGATATCGTTCTGAGTTTCGTCAAGAAGACCGGCGCTCTCGGTGTCGTATTCATAGGCATAGACCGCTCCTGCGATGCTGCCGTTCTTCATGATGCTGCAGGCGATACGGTAGTTGAATGCCTCAGCATCGTAATTGCAGCGAAAAACATCATTGCCATCGAGGGCCTCGATCACCTCGGGAAAAAGGACAATTTTATCTATGATATTCGATGTTTTGAGGTTATCGTAGATGACTCTGCCTCCGCTGTCGGTGACAAGGACTCGCTGGCTGCGTCCAATGTCAAGGATGGATATGGCGCTGCCCGCAGTGTCGTAATCCAGCTTGGTCGAGTTCTCAAGGGCAGCCGAAAGAGAGCCGAAATCCGAACGCATCTCGACCTCTTTAGCTAAAATCATCTGATTTCTCGTAAGGCCTATGGGATATGTATTGAGGACAGCCAGCAGAACTGTTGCCAGTAGGGTAAATCCGGCAAATATCCTGAACTGAAGGCTGTTTATGCCCACACGGCCTCCCTTTGCTTTTACTTCCATAAAAATTATTTAGAGGGATCGTTAAAGTAGTATCCAACGCCCCACTTTGTCATTATGTACTCGGGCATAGCATCGTCCTTTTCGATCTTCTCTCTGATCCTGCGGATATGAACGTCTACCGTGCGGATATCGCCGCGATAATCGCTTCCCCACACTGCCTCCAGCAGCTCGTCGCGTGAAAAGACCTTGCCGATGTTCTGCATGAGCACAACAAACAGGTCGAATTCCTTGGCTGTAAGGTCGGCAAAAACGCCGCCCACCTCGATGGTCCTCTTGATGAGGTCGGCCTTTATCTCGCCGGCTGTCAGCACGCTCTCAATGCGGTCTTCATTTCTTGTCTGGCCGCTGCTGCGCCTGAGGATGACCTTCATTCTCGCCATAAGCTCGCGGATATCAAAAGGCTTGGTGATATAGTCGTCGGCTCCGTATTCAAATCCCAGCAGCTTGTCCGAGCCCTCACCCCTTGCCGTCAGCATTATGATGGGAACATCACTGGACTCTCTGATCCTGCGGCAGACAGTGAAGCCGTCGAAAATGGGCATCATAAGATCGAGAATGACCAGATCGTATTTATTGGCCGCAAAAAGTTCAAGGGCCTGCTGGCCGTCATATGCGCCGTCCACTTCATAACCCTCGTTCTCGAGGTTGAAGGTTATTCCCTTGACCAGCAGCTTCTCATCATCGACTACAAGTATTCTCATTTTGGCCTCCTTAAGAATAAATAAAGCAAAATATTTGTAAATGCCATTGAAAAGGAAAAGTCTTTTTGTTAGACTTTATATATAGTATCAACACGCAGCATTTCTGCAATATCATTATATCACTCAAAGCCGCATGATGTACACAGTTTGTTTCCTTTTAATTATGCTTTGAGCCAAAACAACATCACGATACACAATTACGAAGGGGATAGATATATGTTCAAAAAGATTTTTGCCGCCTGCCTCGCGGCCGCCTGCCTCATCACCGGTGCCAACGCCCTTGAGGAACCCACTATAAACGCCAAAGCCGCCATTATCGGCGAGACAAAGACCGACACCGTCGTTTATGAACACAACGCCGACGATATACTGTATCCCGCCAGCACCACAAAGATCATGACCGCCATCCTCGCCCTTGAGTACGGCAACCTGAACGATACCGTCATCGTTTCCGACAACGCCATCGACCTGCTCAAAGACAGCGGCGGCAGCGTCATGCTCAAGAAGGGCGAACAGATGAATTTCCGAGACATGGTAGTATATTTGCTTGTTGCCTCAGGCAACGATGCGGCAAACGTCCTTGCCGAGCATATTTCGGGCTCCATCCCCGCCTTTGTCGAGCTTATGAATGCCAAGGCACAGGAACTGGGATGCACCAACACCCACTTTGCCAACCCCCACGGCCTTCATGCCGACAACCACTATACAACGGCACGAGACCTGCTCAAGATCGCCGAGTATGCAATGCAGAATGAGGACTTTGCCCAGATCGTAATGATAGACAAGACCGTCCTTCCTGCCACTAATATGCATTCCGAGCAGACCATCTCCAACACCAACCACCTGATCTCATTGTGGCGCAGCCGCGATTACTTTTATGAAGGCGCCATCGGCATCAAGACCGGCTCGACCACTCCCGCCGGATATTGCCTCGTCAGCGGCGTAAAGTCGGGCGACCTGACCTATATCACCATTGTTCTCGGCGCCGAAAAGGCTGAAGACGGCACCATCGGCAGCTTCACCGAGACTATCAAGCTTCTCGACTATGCCAAGGGCAGTTTCGAGATCCAGCCTATGATCAACAGCTCTGATCCCGTCACTGAGGCTCCCGTTGCTCTTGGCAAGGACACCGATTCGGTGGTCCTCGTTCCCGAAAACGGCTTCACCGCCCTTCTCCCCATCGATTTCTCCACCGATGATGTTGAGGTCACCTTCAAGGTAAACGAAAACATCAAGGCGCCCATCGAAAAGGGTCAGGCTCTGGGCACCGCCACCTACAGCTATAACGGCAAGGAATACACCACCATCAATCTGGTGGCATCCGAGGCTGTCAAGCGTTCTACATGGCTCTTCATCGTCGACACCATCATTTCGATCTTCACCAGCACAGTATTCAGGATCGCCCTTGGCGTTCTGGTGCTTGCTGTTCTGGTATTTATTCTTCTGGGCATCTTCGGCCGCCGCAGGCGCCGCAGCAGACGCGGAGGCGGAAGCACCTACCGCTCCAGCCGCAGAAGAAGAAGATAAACCGTTATCAATAATATAAAATAAAGGAAAGTCACACAAATGAACGAACAGAAGATCTTAGCAACAGTAAACGGCATCAACATCACCGACATGGATATTGATGCATTCATCGCAACACTGCCTCAGGACCAGAAGATGTATGCCCAGAACCCCCAGTTCAGGCAGCAGTGCCTCGACCAGATCATCTCGGTCAACCTCTTCGCTATGCAGGCTGAAGAAGACAAGCTCAATGAGACAGAGGAATATATCCAGTTCATGGCTAACGCCAAGAGAGATATCCTCGCTCAGCTTGCTATGAAGCAGCTTTTTGACGCAGTCGTCGTAACAAAGGAAGACTGCCGCCAGTTCTACAACACAAATACACACTCCTTCAAGAAGGACGAGACCGTTTCGGCAAAGCACATCCTGGTCCAGAACGAGGATCACTGCAAGAACGTCCTTGACTCCATCAACAGCGGCGAGGTCACATTCGAGGCAGCAGCCATCGAACATTCCACCTGCCCCTCCAAGGAGCGCGGCGGCGACCTCGGCGAGTTCGGCAAGGGCCAGATGGTCCCCGAGTTTGAAGAGGCAGCCTTTGCTGCAGAGGTCGGCTCGGTAGTCGGCCCCGTCAAGACACAGTTCGGCTATCACCTCATCAAGGTCGAGAAGAAGAACGAGGCTTCGGTCGTTCCCTTTGACGAAGTTCAGGCGAACATCGAGCAGTATCTGATCCAGGCAAAGCGTGCTGAGCTCTTCGAAGAAAAGTCGGCAGCTCTGAAGGCAAAGTACATGAAGTAATAACTCAAAACCCACCCTCACGGGTGGGTTTTCTTTATCTATTCACAGTATATATTCCAACTGAATGTCAAATGGCTCTCTTTCATAGGCATCCCGGTCGATCTTAGACACAGGGACACAGCCCAGCCTGCGGTATGCCTCTTGGCTCTCTCTTGATGGATGAGCCGAAATGAAAAGGCTTTCTGCCCCTCTTTCTCTGGCCTCACGGCAGGCAAGTTCGAACAGCCTTCTTCCTGTTCCCTTTCTGCGGAACGGCTCGGACACATGGAAGAGCTGTATTTCCACGCATTTGTTTCGGGTAAGCTTGTCTGTCAGATAGATATAGCCTGCTACCGATCCATTATGGAAAGCGCCATAGCCAAAACCGTTGTCGTTTATTCCATATGTTATCTCATATGCGATCTCGCGGCATTTGGCTGGATTCCATTCCTCAACATAGGACGAAGGCACAAGTATAAGCTTTCCGTCGATATTCTGCCAGTATTCGTTTACCTCCTGATGCCTTATGAAGTCATCAAGCGAGCAGGGCCCGAAGTTTTCATTTGATAATTTCTGATAAATGATCGCTGTCATGTTTCCTCCTTAAATCTTTATCGATCCTTTTTCCAAGATAAAACATATTCTTCATCGCGATCACCCCTTGTATATCATCTATATATACACTTTAACATATTATCTCGCCACCGTCAACTGTGTTCAAGTTGAAACCCAACAGCTGCAATGTTATACTTAAAATATAATCCCAAAAGGAGGTCCATTATGAACAACATCCGCAAAGCGAGTCCCGAAGATGCCTCAAGGATAGCCGAAATACTGGTTTTCACCAAGCGTATGAACTACCGCAGCATCTTCTGCGATGATAACTTCTCCTTTAATGACCTTCAGGTGCTGCCTGTTGCTCAGAAATACCTCACAGATCCCGTCCTGCTCGCTCAGACATGGGTATATGATGACGGCATCGTCAAAGGCCTAATCGAGATCCGCGAGAACGAGATCGAGACACTCTATGTCGATCATTTCTTTCAGTCCGATGGCATCGGAGGCAAGCTTATCGAGTTCGCCATCGAACGCTTCTCGGTCGATTATGCATGGGTCCTCGAAAAGAACCGCCGCGTCATGCCCTTTTACGAAAGACATGGATTTAAATATTACGGCACACGCAAGCCGGAGGCAGGGACCAGTGAGTTCATTATCATGATGGAAAGAAAATAGTTTTTATTTATCAAAAAAACCTCCCTTTCGGGAGGTTTTCGTACATTATTTTTACTTATTCTCGATGGCCATCATCATGTCTACACGTGTCTGATGGCGGCCGCCAATTCCCCCACAAAATCTTCGATTTTGTAAGGTCCCCTTTTAATTCATAGATTTTGCCGAAATGAATTCGTCAAAATCAGACCGCGCCATTCTAACCGGCGCGGATTCGAAGGCGGCCTTATATCAAAAACCTCCCTTTCGGGAGGTTTTCGTACATTGTTTTTTACTTATTCTCGATAGCCATCATCATGTCTACACGAGTCTGATGGCGGCCGCCTTCGAACTCGGTTGACAGGAAGATATCTACCAGCTTGAATGCCAGGCCGGGGCCGACTGTTCTCTCGCCAAGGCAGAGAATATTCGAGTCGTTGTGCTTTCTTGTAGCCTCTGCTGTGAAGCAGTCGGACAGAGCTGCTGCACGGATGCCCTTGACCTTGTTTGCTGCGATCGACATGCCGATGCCTGTGCCGCATACCAGGATGCCGCGCTCAGCCTCGCCGCCAACTACTGCATTGGCAACTGCTTCGGCAAAAATAGGATAATGGCAGGAGCTGGTGTCGTTTGTGCCCTTGTCAAGGACCTCGTGACCTGCTTCTTCCAGATGCTTCTTGATGGCTTCCTTCAGGCTGTAGCCTGCGTGATCCGAACCGATTACTACTTTCATTTGTTCTTTTCCTCCCTCATTCTTTCAGCCTGTGTCTTTTTAAGATAAACAGGCACGATATCATTTCCGTCAACCAGCTCATCATACTGAGCCAGTTCCCATGCGCACTTGGCAACGCCCGATGCGCTCTGAACAACGCCGGTGTTCCTGACATGCTCTTCCTTATGAGGATGAAGCCTCAGGAAATCCTCGGCTCCGTCGCCGCACAGCACCCAGTTGGCACCGTAGAGCAGACCCTTGATCTCACTGCCGGTAAGGACATTATCAGCGCATATTCTGAAAAATCCGTCCTTGCTGTTGCGGAAGAAGCCGTAAAAATACTCGTCTTCCCTTGCGCGGATAAGCGAACAGATAAGGCTGTGATCCTCTACCATAACCGCGGCCGACTCGAGGCTCGAAATGCCTGCGGCAGGCTTGTTTCCCGCCAGCGCAAATCCCTTTACGGCAGCAACACCGATCCTGATGCCTGTGAACGAGCCGGGACCTACCGATGCGGCAAAGGCGTCGATGTCTCTGAACTCAAGACCCTTTTCCTTAAGCATATCCTGACAGAGGGGCAGGATAGTGCGGCTGTGGTCGAGGTTAGAATCCTTGACGCAGGATGCGATCTCGACGCCGTCTTCATAAAGGGAACAGGATGCGATCCTTCCCGATGTATCTATTGCAAGTAATCTCATAAGTTTTCCACCGTTATCCTTCTCGTATCGTCATCCACCGTCTCGAAGGTGACCTTGAGCGTCTCTCTGGGCAGAGCCGAAACAACATTCTCGCTCCACTCTACAACACAGAGGCTTCCGCTTTCAAGATAGTCCTCCCAGCCGATCTCCCAGAGACCTTCCTCGCTGTCGATGCGGTACATATCAAAATGACAGACCTTGCGTCTGCCCCTGTATTCGTTGACGATCGTATATGTAGGGCTCGAGACCTGATCTGTGCAGCCAAAGGCGCGGGCGATGCCGCGTGTCATGGCCGTCTTGCCGCTTCCGAGGCCGCCGAACATGGCAATGACTTTATATCTCTCTGCCTTGAGGGCAATGGCTGTGCCAAGAGCTTCGGTCTCTTCGGGCGAACAAGTGGTGTATATCTCTCTTTCCAAAACTATATTCTCCTTAAATGATGTCATCATCTATGTTATTGTACCACCTTTCGACGATTATTTAAAGGGGGAAAACAAAACTTAGCCGTCCTTAGGGATGTAAAGCTTTTTCCGGCAGCCTCCAAATGATTGAATATGCAGGAAAAAGGTGATAGAATATAGTGTAAAGCTTTTAACCCCCTCATTTGAAATGGATGATCTATGATAAAATCACTTCTTACTTCCTTCGGGCAGTATCTTAAAAAATGCGATCTCGGCCTGCTGGCCATCGCCATAGCCTGCTCGGTCATAAGCCTTGTGGCCATACGAAGCGCAACTTTGAGCTACGGCACAAATCAGTTCATGATAATCCAGCTGTTGGCCGTTGTGCTGGGCATCGCCGCCTTCTTTGTCGTGTCGGCCATCGATCTCGACAAGTTCGGCGACCTGTGGATATATGCCTATGTGTTTAACATCCTCTTCCAGCTGAGCCTCTATTTTCTCGGCACCGAGGGCGACACCGGCAACCGCAGCTGGATCCGCCTCGAAGACCTCGGCATCCCTATCCCTCTCGGCATCCAGCCGGGCGAGATCGGCAAGCTGATATTCATCTTCACAATGTCGCGCCACTTCTACATCCTGCGTGACAAGCTCGACCGCCTTGCTTCGCTGTTCCAGCTGGGTTTCCACATGCTGTCGACAGTCGCGGCGGTGTATGTAATCTCTCACGACCTCGGCGTTGCCCTTTCCTATGTCCTGATTTTTATCATCATGCTGTTCGCATCAGGTATGTCCATGAAGATATTCCTGCCGCTGTGTGCCGCAGGCTGTGCATCACTGGTGCCAATATGGAAATATTTCCTCAAAGGCTATCACAAGACGCGAATACTTGTCCTGTTTGACCCAATGATCGACTATGAAAAGGCGCGACACGGCATCTACAGTATGACGGCCGTCGGCGGCGGCCAGATGTTCGGATATGGATATATGCAGGGCACTATGACCCAGTACGAACGCCTCCCCTCCAAGCACACCGACTTCATTTTCTCCACAATCTGTGAAGAATGGGGCCTCGTGGGCGGAGTAGTCGTTATCCTCATCCTGTCGATGCTGGTATGGAAGATCTTCCACGATGCCTATGGCGCCGACAACCGCTTCGGTTATCTCATGTGTGTAGGTATCTCGGGAATGTTCATGGTGCAGATCCTCATCAATCTGGGCATGTGCCTCGGCATTATGCCGGTAATCGGCCTCACACTCCCCTTCATCAGCTACGGCGGCACTTCGGTGCTCACCATGTATATTGCGCTGGGCATGGTGTGCGGCCTTCAGATGCGCAAAAGGCCCGACCGACTCAAATAAGCATAAAAAGATCCTGCATGATTGCAGGATCTTTCTTTTTACTCTATAATGATCTTAACAACTTCGCTCTGCGAGCCGGTCCTGACCCTCGGGCCCCATGTTCCAGCGCCCGACGACACTATCATGGTGCATCCGTTGTCTTCATCCATGCCATAGTCCACCTTGAACATGGCATCTGTCACAAGGCATCCGGGGAAGATCTGTCCCCTGTGGGTGTGTCCGCAAAGCACCATATCGGCCCCTGCACGGCATATCGCCTCAAGATCACCCGGCTGGTGATCGAGAACGATGGTGTGGTTACCCTTGTTTGTCTGCTCCATCAGCTGTGCGATGTCCAGCCTCTGCTCCATCCTGTCGCGGCGGCCTATAATGTCGATATTGTCCACATTCGCCACCTCGTCGCGCAGAACGGTCACTCCCCAGCTCTCCAGATATTCCTCGGCAAGGTCTTCTTCGCCGCGGAAGCCGCCGTCGTGATTGCCTATTACAGCATATACGCCCTTACGGCTCTTTATCGAGCTTATCAGTTCGCCCACACGTCCGATATCCCTGAGCCTTGAGGGGCCCGAATCAAAAACATCGCCCACCATGAAAACGATATCGGCGTCACATTCATTTATGCGGCCGACTATCCTTTCCACTTCATCTGCCCCTATCTGTTCGCCAAGATGAATATCCGAGACCATTGCTATGGTCATGGGCGGCATATCCTTGCCCTTCACCCTATATTCTTCAAGGCGCACATGGCGGGCATTCCACGCGCCGTATAGCGTATAGGCAAGAGCCGCGGCAATAAGGATCAACGCGGTCGCACGGCCTCCCCTGCCTCTGACGATAAGGGATGTCACCGGTATGGCAGCGACAAGAAAAACATAAGCCGCCATATAATAGCCGCCCAAAACGGTGAGCACATGGTTGAGCGCCGCCGGCAGAAACTTCGTCATGCCGATAAAAAATCCGCCCGCAAGCAGCGCGAATCCAATGCTCCACGCCCATGCAGCCGCACGGCTGCCTATCTCCAGCCAGCGCCAGAGCTTTATGGCAATATAGGTGTTGCTGGCAATATAAACTCCCAAAACAGCGATGATTGCAGGGATCACTCTTGTTTTCATCCTTTCCAAACCGATCTTTCAAAGGTGGTATCCTATGGAAATATTCATGCCCAGGCTCTCACAGGACCTCATAGAGAGCGACCTTGAACATAAGCTTAATCATGCCTATATTGAGGAAGAGGCCGTAAGAAGATGTCTGTTCTCCCGAGGCATTCTCCGCGATGCCGACCTTCCGAGGCTCGACCTGTCCGACTGCAGGCTCGATGGCTGCGAGCTTGCAGGCAGCGAGCTGAGAAGCATTGCCGCCGACAATATCGTCTTCAAAGGCTGCGACCTGACCGCCTGCCGCTTCGACGGCGGATTTTTTGGCAAGGCTGTTTTCAAAAACTGTCGACTGACCGGAGCCGTTTTTCAGGACTGCGGCTTCAAAGAGGTCATGTTTGAAGACTGCATCATGGATTATGCCCGCTTTTCGGGCAGCAAGCTGGAGCGCGTCATCTTCCGCGGCTGCCGCATGGAGCAGGCTGCCTTCCCCCATGCCTCACTGAGCAAGACATCTCTCGAAGACTGCAGCCTTCCCGGAGCCGACTTCATGCACGCGAAGCTGAAAGGCATGGATTTTACAAAAGCCATGATAAGCGGAGCTTATTTCAGCCTCAGCGACCTTAAGGGCGTCACCTTTACCCCCGAGCAGGCTGTGATGCTGATAAAAACCATAGGTGTTATCATAAAAGAATGATATAATTATTACTCAAACACAATTTCATGTCAATAGATACAGAAAAAGAACCACCCGATCGGGTGGTTCTTTCCTGTTTATCAGATCTTACTTCTTGATCTCTGCATACTTTGCTACGATGTTCTTGAGGATCTGGCAGACATCCTCCATCTCCTTGAGGGAGACATACTCGTAACGGCTGTGTGCGTTGCCGCCGCCTGTACCCAGATTGGGGCAGGGCAGGCCCATGTAGGAGAGACGTGCGCCGTCTGTGCCGCCGCGTGCTGCAGCCGAGAAGGGCTTATAGCCGGCTTCTTCGATTGCTGCGAATGCGATATCGACCAGCTCGGGATGCTCCATAACGGGCTCTCTCATGTTATAGTAGGAGTCCTTAAGGGTCAGCTTGACAGCACCGTTGCCATACTTGGCGTTCATGTACTCGGCGATCTTCTCGAAGCGAACCTTCTTTGCCTCGAAGAGAGCCTTGTCATGGTCTCGGATGATGTACTCCATAACTGTGTGCTCGACGTTGCCCGACATGCCGTTGAGGTGCGAGAAGCCCTCAAAGCCTTCGGTGAACTGGGGAGCTTCGTTTACAGGAAGCATGTTGTGGAACTCCATAGCCATCCACATGGAGTTGACCATAGCGTTCTTTGCTCCGCCGGGATGTGTGTTTGTGCCGAACAGCTCGACCTTAGCCGATGCTGCGTTGAAGTTCTCGTAGGAAACTGCTGCGGGGCTGCCGCCGTCTACTGTGTAACCGACATCTGCGCCAAAGCCGGGAACATCGAACTTATCAGCGCCGCGGCCGATCTCTTCGTCGGGTGTGAAGCCGATCTTGATTGTGCCGTGCTTGACTTCGGGGTTGTCGATGTAATACTTAGCCATCTCGAGGATCTCGACGATGCCTGCCTTGTCGTCGCCGCCCAGCAGTGTTGTGCCGTCTGTGACGATCAGTGTGTGGCCGATGTGTGCGGGATCGGGTGTGAAGGCATAGCCCTTCTCCTCGTTGACAACGATCTCGCCGCCCTGATATTCAACAAAGCGGGGCTTGATGTTCTCGCAGGGCATATCGATAACGGTGTCCATGTGTGCGACAAAGCCGACAACGGGAGCTTCGGGGCAGTTGCCCTCTACTGTGCCGTATACATAGCCGTGCTCATCCATGAATGCATCCTTGATGCCGAGCTCCTTCATATCTTCTACGAGGATAGCGCCGAGAACCTTCTGCTCGGGTGTGCTGGGGCATGTGGGGGACTTGGGATCAGAGTTTGTGCCTACGGCAACATACTTCAGGAATCTCTCAGTCATGTTCATTGGTATTACTCTCCTTTATTTATCATTTTCTCATGATAAGCTCATTTATTTCATCGAGCTCAAGCTCGATAAGAGTCTCTCCGCCTGGGGATGTATGGGAAGGAAGGCCGATATAAAGGGTATCGGTGCTGAAAGTAAAGTTATCGGTGAAGACCTCATCCTCAGAATTGAAGACCCAGTTGGTCTCGTATCCCTTGTCCTTGCACCACTGCTCAATACCGCCTCTGATGAGCTCAAGCGCCTTTTCCGACTGATTGCCGAAAACATCGCTGAACTTGAGCTTCCAGCCGGTGGCTGCGCTGAAGACCTCGCAGTAATAGGTCATCGAGGTCTTGCCAAGTGTGTTGCTGCTCTCGAAGCATCGCAAAACGGTGAAATATGTCTCATCGCTGGCAAGGATCTTATAGGTAAAGAGGCTTGCCCTGACCTTATCGGAAGGCTGCTCCTGCACAAGCTTGAAGAAACGATCCTTGTCGTCGGCCAGATGCGAAAACTCCGACTCATAATATTCGTTTATATTGGCCAGTGCCTGGTTGTCGCCCTCGTCAAAATAAGGGAAGGATGCCCTGTACCATGCCAATTCCTTTCCGGCATCATCGGTCAGGCTCTCATCCATCACCAGCCTGTCATCGATCAGCACCTTATCAGGCTCGATGACCTCGACTGTCTCGCGCTCCTGCATCTCCTGCTCCTGCTGCTTGAGTTCTTCGGGATCTTCGAACTGCAGAAGAGCGCATCCGGAAAAGGCCGAAAACGACAGCGAAAGGCTCAGAAGAATGGCCAAAGCTTTTTTGTTGTTCATTGGGGTTTTCTCCTTAAAAGGGGGGTGTGCGAGGGAATATATCCTTATTTGGAGCAGAGCTTGATGAAATGATCAAAGATGGGTGCAAAGTTGGGGGTACGCTCATCCCACAACAGGTTGGTAAGACGCTCGGGATGGAACTGTGTGCCAAAGATGGGCTTGCTCTCATGCTCAAATGCCTCGCAGATGCCCTCTACCGAATAGGCTGTGCCGACAAGACCCTCGCCCAGCTCGCGAACTGCCTGATGGTGTGTGCTGTTGACACGGAACTTTTCGCCGAACATATTGTGCAGCAGGCTGCCTTCCTTTGTTGTGATGGGATGACGGATGTCAACGTTCATATGAACAACGCCCATCTGCTCGACAAGATCCTGATAGAGTCCGCCGCCCAGAGCTACGTTGATGAACTGGAAACCGCGACAGATGCCGAAGATAGGCTTACCCTTGGCCATAAATGCCTTGAAGAGCTTCATCTCGTATTCATCACGGATATCGTCCCACTTAACTGTGTTGTTGAGCTTTTCCTCACCCAGCATTGCGGGGTTGAGATCCTCGCCGCCCGAAAGCAGCAGGCCGTCGCACAGCTCAGCATATTCTTCGGCGCTTGTCTCGCCTGTCAGCAGAGGAATACCGCCGGCAAGGTCGATGGCACGGATATATGCCGAGGGCGATACGATGCGGCGAAGGCCCAGCTTTACATTGTCGGCCACGCCAACACCGTCGTTATAGGCAACTGTATTGTCAGAAGTATTGCTGATGCAGATAATAGGCTTTCCACAGATCATAAGTGATCTCTCCTTTGTACTGTAATCGGTTTCAGGGCGCATTACACCCCTTACCCTATTACATGATAGCAGAAATATGTGTATTTTTCAACACCGACGGCCCCAAAGCTTCTCTTTCTTTGTTAATTTTTATCTTTTTACACAAAAAATCCGCCCCTAAAAAGGGGCGGATAATTATCAGTCTTCATCCTCGGGTTCAGGCTTGGGACCTACAACGACCTTAAGGCCGGTAATACGCAGGTCATCGACCTCGTCAATGATGATCTTAAGATTCTGATATTCAAAGCTGTCATTCTTCTCGGGATAACCGTCGAACATCTCGATGGCCCATCCGCCGACGGTGACATATTCGGTATCGAATCTGTCATCCTCCAGCTCGAACTGCTCGAGGAAGTCATAGATTGAAAGGTCGCCGCTTACAATAAATGTATCGGTGCCGGTCTGGGTGATATCACTGATGATCTCGTCGGTCTCGTCCCAGATATCACCTACCAACTGCTCGATGGCATCCTCAAGTGTGACCATGCCCATTGTGCCGCCGTACTCGTCAAGCACGATGGCAAGATGCATCTGCTGCTGCCTGAGCTGCGAGACAATTGCAGGCAGCTTCATCGTCTTATGGATATAGCAGGGGGGCATCAGCAGGCCTTCAAGGCTGTTGAGTTCAGGTTCGTCGACAAGCTGCTTGAAGAAATGGTCGATATACAGAATACCTACGATATTATCGATGGTATCTCTGTAAACCGGGATTCTGGAATAGGGCGATTCAAAGATCTTTTCGCGGATCTCATCCCAGTCGTCATCAATGTCTATGGACAGCATATCGACTCGGGGAGTAATGACCTCCTGAGCCGTGATGTCAGAAAACTCAAGAGCCGACTGAAGCAGTTCGCTCTGTTCCTCGTCTATAACGCCCTCGTCCTCGACCAACTCGATGATAGACACCAGTTCTTCTTCGGTCATACCCTTGGCCTCTTCGGTGCCCCAAATCTTATCGAAGCTGTGGACTATCCATACGACCACCTTGTTTACCGGACCGATAATGGTCATGATAAGCTTGAGCGGAAGAGCGACCGCCAGCGAAAAGGCATCGCAGTTCTTCTTTGCCACGATTTTGGGCGCGATCTCGCCAAAAATCAGGATAAGCACAGTCATGACCGTTGTGGCAATGGCCGGGCCCTTTGTGCTGTTCTGGCCAAATATCGACATGGCGATAACGGTAGCCACCGAAGATGCCGCGATATTTACCAGATTGTTGCCGATGAGAATAGACGAAAGGGCCGTTTCATAATTCTCGGATATTTCATAGGCTATTTTATCTCGTCCGCCCTTTTCCTGTGCGTTCTTCTTAAGACGCATCTTATTGGCCGAAGCATAGGCTATCTCCGAACCAGAGAAAAAGGCCGACATGGCGATCAGCAGAACGATCGCAATATATGGCCAGTAACTACTGTCCATTGTAAGAACCAACTCCTGTTCAAATTAATTAATATTTTCCGGAACTCCGCCGCTGCGGTCAAGCACGAGGGCATTCAGCTTGGTGATACGGTTGTTCTCGATCTCCGCGATGATGATCCTTACGCCCATTCGCTCAAAGCTATCACCCACCGAGGGAATAACCTCCAACACCTCCACAACCCATGCTCCCATGGTCCTGTGTTCAAAGGCCTCTTCGTCATACGAAACTTCCATGAACTCAAAGGCATCCTCGGCCTGCATATCGGCCGATATCTCATATTCGTCGTGCGACAGTCTTACGATGTCCTCGACAATATCGTCGTCTTCGTCCCAGATCTCGCCTACCAGCTCCTCAAGGATATCCTCTACCGTGACAATGCCCATGGTTCCGCCATAGTCGTCGGTAATGACGCACATATGTGTCTTCATGCGGCTCATCTCGTCGAGGAGCTCGTGGATATTGGTCTTTTTATGTATGAAATGCACCGGTGTGAGCAGCTCTTCGAGGCTGAACTCCTTCGCGGTGAGGTATGTCTTAAGATACTTTCTCGCTTGCAGAATGCCGATGATATTATCGACCGACTCACGATACACCGGGATCCTAGAGAACTTGTGGGTCTTGATGACCTCAATAATCTCATCGGGTGTGCTGTCGATATCAAGGGCGATCATGTCGACTCTCGGCGTAAAAACATCCTGAACCGTTGTCTCTCCAAAATCAAGTGCCGACTGCACGAGCTCGCTCTTATCAGGCTCAAATCCAGCTTCTTCTTCGATATTATCGATGATCTCATGCAGTTCTTCCTCGGTGACCGTAGGCATATCGTCTGCCCCGAATATCCTGGAAACAACATTGCTTATCGACTTGAAAAAGAAAGACACCGGTGTGAGCACCTTCATAAGAAAGAGCATCGTATCGGAAAAGTTCAGCGCCAGCTTTTCGCTGTGCTCGCCCGCAAAGCTCTTGGGCAGCATCTCGACAAAGAGAAATACAAATACGGTGGAGACAAGAGTTATCGCAGTTACAGAAGATGGGCCCCAAAGCTGGGTCGCAACCATCGTGGTAAGCGAAGCAAAGCCGATATGGGTGATATTGGTGCCGATCAGCATTGTGATAAGCGCTGTATCGAAATCGCCCGAGATCTTCATTGCTCTCTTGGCTCGGTTGTCGCCGTTGTCGGCATAATTTTTGATCCTGATCTTATTCATCGAAGAATAGGCTGTCTCGGCAGCGGCAAAGTATGCGCCGGCCACCGCAAGCAAGATCAACAGAAGGTAGGTAATACTACCGCTACTGTCCATAGACAAATACCAACTCCCTGTCAGTGAAATGAATTACAGCCATATCTGTTTGTAGCTGCAATTATACAAACTAAATTATACTAAATCTCAATCATTTTAGCAATGCCTTTTTAGGTATATTGTTCTTACATAATCTTTATCCTATGCAAAAGGCGCCCCGAAACGGGACGCCCATGCATAATAAAAAAGAGAGAGTTTTCAGTTTATCCAGTAAACATCTTCAAAGTGAACGGTTCCCGACGCGCCGACGACCACTCCCTCGAGCGCCGAATTATACGCCCTTGTTACCACCGATTCATACAGCGGCACATATGGTGTAAGCTCGTTTATATATGCTGTCACGTCGCGGTAAACCTCGTTTGCCTTGTCGGGATCGGTGACACCGAGAGCCATATCTATCTTTTCATCCATATAACTGTCCCGTACCCTCGCCTGGTTGGCCGCATCGATAGCCGATGTATGGAAGGTGCCGCTGAGATAACGGGCAAGGTTGGAGGATGTATAGCCTGTGATGGCCGAATCACAGTTGCCGCCCATAACATCTGCCAGCCATGCTGCATAGTCGAGGCTT
>JAFOHJ010000114.1 GCA_017421885.1 Clostridia bacterium | reverse complement strand
GTCAGGCTTACGCCTGCCACCTCTCCCAAAGTGAGAGGCAAGGGGTCTCGGCGTTCCTACGGAGAACGGTACTTGGCTCTCCCTATGGGAGAGCTGGATGCCCGTAGGGCAGCCTGAGAGGGCCCGCGTCCAAGGCTCCTTTTGAAAGGAGCTGTCACCGAAGGTGACTGAGGTTTGGCAACACCGTTCTGACGGTTATCTTTGTGCTGCCGTAAGACTGCTGGCCAAACACCCGTCAGGCAAAAAACAAAGGCCCCAAAAGGAGCCTTTGAAATTACATATTATTTCGCTTCTTCCTCTGCCGGAATAACGTCACAGGGCAGGATCTCCATCAGCTTTTCGGCTGTGATCTCGCTTTCGAGGGCAAGACGGTTGGCCTGGCGCACCAGCACATCTTCAAAGAGGTTTCTTACGCCGCGGGCGTTGCCGAAACCGATCTTGTCGCCGCTTTCGCGCTCGATGAGCCTGCGCACCTCTTCTTCGGCGCCCTCGGCCAGCACATATTTGCTGCCGTCACAGCGCATCTTGAAGATATCCACCATCTCGTCAAGGCTGTAGTCGTCAAAATGCAGGAAGCGGTTGAAGCGCGACTCGAGGCCGGGGTTGGAGTGGATAAAATCGTCCATCAGGCCGTCATAGCCGGCAACTACGACAACAAGATCGTCGCGGTTGTCTTCCATAGCCTTGAGCAGGGTGTCGATGGCTTCGTGGCCGAAGTCGTTGTCGCCCTTATCCGACAGAGCATAGGCCTCGTCGATAAACAGAACGCCGCCCAGCGCCTCGTCGATGACCTTCTTGGTCTTGATGGCGGTCTGACCTACATATCCGGCCACAAGGCCGCTGCGGTCGACCTCCACAAGGTGACCCTTGGACAGGATGCCCAGCGAACGATAGATCTTCGACATAAGCCTTGCGATCATGGTCTTGCCGGTGCCGGGGTTGCCCGAGAATACCATGTGCAGCGAAAGGTCGACGGTTGGCAGGCCGTGCTCCTTGCGCATATTATAGACGGTCACCATGTTTATGAGGTTATTGACCTCTTTCTTGATGGCGCCGAGGCCGATATAGCCGTCAAGCTCGGCCTTGAGTTCGTCGATCGTGGGGACGGGCTCTTCTTCGGCAGCAGGCTCGGCTGTTTCGGTAGGCTTTTCTTCGGTGAGGATCTCTTCTTTGGGAGTGTCCTCTGACTTGGGGATATTGGGGACTTCGCCGCCCCAGAAATCGCTGGAAACCCTTCTGAGGTTGCTCTCGGTCAGGTTCTTTATGAGCTCCAGCTGGAGGTTGATGATCTCGTCTTTTCTGTCCATATTACTTCTCCTTGTGTCAGACGGTAACGGCGGGATCGAGATTGCCGCTTATAAAATCGAGCACATTGCGTGCCGCCATCAGGTTGAGGGATATGAAGTTCTCGCTGGTGTAGGGCGCGGTGTGGGGAGTGAGAACGGCATTCTCCACTCCAACGAGGGGCGAATCGGTGCAGGGTTCGCTGTCGAATACATCGACTGCCGCGCCGCCCAGATGACCTGATGTGAGGGCATCCTTAAGGGCACAGACATCTGCGATGGGGCTGCGGGCAATGTTGATAAAAACGCTGCCCTCTTTCATCATATCGAACTGCTCTTTGCCGAACATACCCCTTGTCGAGTCGGTCAGGGGAACATTTACCGACACATAGTCGGATGTCTTGAGCAGTTCATCGAGGGGAAGATACTTTGCGCCGTACTCCTGCTCCCACTGAGGCTCGGGATGGCGGCAGTTGTATACGATATCCATGCCAAAGGGCAGGGCGCGCTTGGCTATCTCTTTGCCGATGCCGCCGAAGCCCACAAGGCCCAGCCTTATGCCATTTAGTATGGAAGAGTTAGAAGATATTGGAATGATTAGTGAGGTACCCAAAGAAAGATATTAAGCGAGGTGATGGCAATGACAAAAGGAGAT
>JAFOHJ010000113.1 GCA_017421885.1 Clostridia bacterium | reverse complement strand
CCTCGGGATCGACTTTTGCGAGGCCGATAAGGCCGACATGGCGAGAATGGATGAATACTATTTGTCCACAGGAGTTGGATATCATCTGCCCACCATCATCTCGTCGCCGAAAGAGAATTATAAGGATATAGTTTCAAGGCTTGACGGCAGGAAGCTCCGCCTTGAAGGACCTTTTTTCGCACCGGTGAAAAAGGGCGCTCACGATGAAAAATGCCTCTGTCTGCCCGATATGGAGCTGATAGACAGCCTTGGCGGCAGCATCGCTATGGTGGATATCGACCCCACATTGCCGGGAGCCCTCGATATGATAGAACGCCTTGAAAAGAGGGGCATAAAAACATCGCTTGCCCACACCGGGGCCACATATGCTCAGGCAATGGAGGCCTTTGAACGCGGATGCCGCCATGTAACACACCTTTTTAATGCCATGAACGGCATCCATCATCGCGAAAGCGGCCTTATAGGGGCGGCTTTTGACCGTAAAGATGTCGTTGTCGAGCTTATATGTGATGGATATCACATAGATCCTTCTGTCCTTCGAATGGCTTTCAGGCTGTTTGAGGGCAGGGTCGCTGTTATATCCGACAGCTATAAAACAATGGGCATCGAGCACAGCGGCTGTGCAAAACTGCCCGACGGGACCATTGCCGGGGCGGTTCAGGGAGTGGGACAGACCTGTATGAACCTTATCAGATGGGGAATCGACCCCCTTGAGGCGATCAAAGCAGCCTGCATCACACCCTTTAAAGCTATGGGCATCGAGCCTTCTGAGATAAAGGAAGGCGAAAACGCGGCCTTTGTGATCACAGAGAGCGGCGGAGCCTCGAAGACGGTTATTGGAAATAACATTTATAAATAAATGGAGGAAGATACTATGAACAAGATGATCAAGCTCATTAAGAATGCCGATATTTATGCTCCTGAGCACCTCGGCCTTAAGGATATCCTGATCTGCGGCAACAAGATCGCAAGGATCGACGACAACATCGAGGGCTACGACAACCTGCCCGATGTAGATATCTATGATGCAAGAGGGATGATCGTTGCTCCCGGCCTTATCGATATGCATGTTCATATCACAGGCGGCGGCGGTGAGCAGGGCCCCACATCCCGTGTCCCCGAGATCAACCTTTCCGAGCTGCTGCTCAACGGTGTAACCACCTGCGTCGGCCTGCTGGGCACCGACGGCACAACAAGAAGCCTTGAGAACCTGCTGTCCAAGTGCAAGGCTCTCAACGAAGAGGGCATGACCTGCTATATGCTGACAGGCGCTTATCAGTATCCTTCTCCCAACCTGATGGGCAATGTCATTCGCGATATCATGCTTATTGACGAGTGCATCGGCACAAAGATCGCCCTTAGCGACCACCGCGCTTCCAACCTTAGCTGTGACGAACTTATTCGTGTGGCATCCGATACACGTATGGGCGGCCTGCTGTCGGGCAAGGCCGGCATGCTGTGCATGCACATGGGTGTCGGCAAGAATATGCTCAATGACGTATTCTATGCCATCGACCACACCGAGATCCCCATCAGCACCTTCCTGCCCACACACATGGGCCGCAATATCCCCCTGGTCAGCCAGGGTATTAAGCTGACCGAGATGGGCGGCAACATTGACATCACAGCCAGCGATCCTGCGATCTCCGATAAGGCAGCCAGTGACATGATCGCCTACGCCCTCCGCAACGGAGCAAGCGCCGACAGCATCACCATTTCGTCCGACGGCTGCGGAAGCCAGCCCAGATTTGACGAGAAGGGCGAGTGTATCGGTCTTGACTACACATCTCCCAAAGTCCTGCTCATCGAGCTCAAGAACTGTGTATTCAAGGAAGATATCCCCCTTGAAGTCGCACTTAAGTTCCTGACCAAGAACCCCGCAAGGATCATCGGCAAGGCCGGTGTAAAGGGCGAGGTAAAGATGGGAGCCGATGCCGACCTGGTCGTTCTCAACGAAAATCTCGATATCGTCCACGTAATGGCCAAGGGAGAGCACGCTGCCGACAACGGAAATGCCATTTTGAAGGGCAGATTCGAAAAATAAGCCCCTTTTTGCCCCACTTTTGGTCATATTTGTTGAGTTAAATGCTTGCAATGGGGCAGAATTGATGATATACTGATTCTGTAAGTTGTATGAATGTTTTGGAAAGAGTGAGGTTCGCCTCACTCTTTCTTATATGGAAAAATTGTTATATGTGAAAGGGGGAGGTTCCATGCAGACAAAGGAACTCATCAGAAAAGTCCGTGAAAAGTGTCTGCCCCTGTGCGAGGCCGAAGGTCTCAATCTTTGGGATGTAACCTTTGAAAAAGAAGGCAGAAATTATGATCTCTCGGTATTTATCGACCGTGAGGAGGGCGTTTTCGTAGAAGACTGCGAAAAGATCAGCCGCGCCCTCGATCCCTATCTCGATGAAAAGCAGTTTGATAGCCTTCCGCCGTATACACTGACCGTTTCGTCGGCAGGACTCGAACGCAGGATCGTCAGACCCGAGCATTTTGAATGGGCTATGGGCAAAATGATCGACGTATCCTTCTATAAGGCACGCGACGGTGTTATGGGAGTTTGCGGAGCGCTGGTAAGCAAGGACGATAACAAGCTCGTTCTTGAGATAGATGACAAAAACATGGAGCTTGACATGGCCGAAGTAGCACTGGTCAAGCTGCACTTTGAAATATGAAGGAGAACATAGAAAATGAATATCGATATGATCAAGGCTCTCGAAGACCTGGAAAAGGAAAAGGGCATCAAGAAGGATTATATGCTCGACAGGATCTCGAAGGCACTGGCTGCTGCTTTTAAGGCACACCGCAAGGCATCGGTCCAGAGCACAGCCATCGACAACCTCTTTGTCGATATCGACAGCACAACAGGTGCTATCAGCATGCATGCTGTAATGACAGTTGTCGAGCCCGGTCTGGTAGACAATGCCGCAAGCGAGATCGACCTGGAAGACGCAGTCGAGTATTCGCCCAACATTCAGGTAGGCGATCAGCTCAAGATCGAAGTCGAGGTTGCCGACTTCAGCCGTATCGCTGCTCAGACAGCTATGCAGGTAATCAAGCAGGGCATCCGCGAGGCAGAGCGCGGCATGGTAGTTGAGGAGTTTGCTTCCAAGGAGCACGACATCCTCACAGCAACAGTAAGCAAGGTCGACTCTCACCGTGCCATCATCGAGATCAACGGCAAGAGAGACAAGACAGAGACATCTCTCTCTGTTTCCGAGCAGATCCGCGGCGAAGTCCTCAGAGAGGGCGACAAGATCAAGGTCTATGTCGTCGAAGTCAGAAACGCAGGCAAGGGCCCCCAGATCGTTGTTTCCAGAACACATCCCGGCCTGGTTAAGAGACTTTTTGAGCTTGAAGTTCCCGAGATCTACGACGGCACAGTTGTTATCCAGAGCATTGCAAGAGAGGCAGGTTCCAGAACAAAGATCGCCGTTTATTCCGACGACGAGAATGTCGATCCCATCGGCGCATGCGTAGGCCCCAAGGGCGGCCGTGTTTCGGCTGTTGTAGATGAGCTCAAGGGCGAGAAGATCGACATCATCAAGTATTCCGACGATCCCGTTCAGTTCATCGCAGAGGCTCTTTCGCCCTCCGATGTAATCTCGGTCCAGCTCCTCGAGGACGGCAAGAGCTGCGTAGTAGTCGTTCCCGACGATCAGCTTTCGCTGGCTATCGGCAAGGAGGGCCAGAATGCCCGCCTCGCTGCCAAGCTGACCGGCTTCAAGATCGACATCAAGCCCCAGTCTCAGGCTTGATCGGAGGCATCATGCCTAAAAAGATTCCTATCAGGCAGTGCGCAGCCTGCCGTGAAAAGAAAGAAAAGTTTGCTCTCGCCAGAGTGGTAAGAACTCCTTCGGGCGAGGTATTATACGATGCAAAGGGCAAGGTTTCGGGCCGCGGTGCATATATCTGCAAGGATATAAAGTGCCTCGAAAAAGCAGTCAAGAGCCGCGCGCTTTCGCGTGCTCTGGAATGTGATATTCCCAACGAGGCCTTTGCAGAACTCAGAAAACAGTTTGAAGAGCAGGAAAAGGAGGTAAATGATGGACAGAACTGATATCCTTAACTTTCTCGGTTTCATGCGTAAGGGTGGCTTTATTGCCGCAGGCGCTGAAGAGACCGCCGAGAAGGCCCTTGTTGGCAAGGTAAAGCTGATCGTTCTGGCCGATGATGTATCGGTAAACACAGCAAAATGGATGACATCGGTAGCCGAGCAGAAGGAAGTTTCCGTCATTCGCCCCGGTTTCACCAAGGCAGAGCTGGGCGGTGCCCTCGGCATCGGCGAGTGCGCCGCGCTTGCCGCATGCGACACCGGTCTTGCCATCGCCCTCAGCAAAAAGCTGGAAATGCCCGAACTTACACAGCAGCTTGAGCTTAAGCTCGAGCGAGAAAAGCGCCGCAAGGCCAAGAAGCTGGCAGGTAAGAACAAGGCAAATAACACAAGAAGGGGGAAATAACCTATGATGATCAAATATAAGCTGTCCGAAGTCGCAAAGGATTTCGGACTGTCCAATAAAGAGATCTCCGAGATCCTCGGCAAGTATCTCAAGGCTCCCAAGAGCAACGCACAGGCCCTCAGCGAGGAAGAACTCGACGTTGTTTTTGAAAGCCTGACACAGACCCACAAGGTATCCGACCTCAAGGCTGCTTTTGAAGCGGCAGCTTCTTCCAAGGCAAAGTCCGAGCCCAAGCAGCAGCCCAAGGCTGATGCAAAGCCCAGACAGGAAGGCGCAAAGCAGCAGCCCAGACAGGAAGGAAAGAGACCTGAGGGCAGAAATAACGACAACAGACAGGGCAATAATAACGGCAGACCCCAGCAGCCCAAGCAGGGCGCAGGCAAGCCCCAGCAGAAGCCCGAAACAAAGCCTGTTGAGGCAAAGCAGTCTTCTGAGCCCGCAGATAAGGGCCCCAAGGTCAGATATGTCGACACAAGAGGTTCTTCGGTAAACCTCGACAAGTACGACGAGCGCCTTGACACACTGGCTCCCGATAATGTTGATAAGATCCAGAACAACTCGGGCAAGCAGAAGATCAAGCAGAACTCGCAGAAGCGCTCGCAGTACGGCAACAACAAGCGCCGTCAGGAAGAGCAGGAGAAGATGCGCAAGCTGCAGGCTCAGCAGGAGCAGGCAAAGAAGGCTCCTCTCAAGGTAGAGATACCCGAAGAGATCTCGGTAGGAGAGCTGGCTCTGCGCCTTAAGAAGACAGCAGCCGTCGTCATCAAGGAACTGATGAAGATGGGCATTATGGCTTCGGTTTCCCAGAATATCGACTTCGACACAGCATCTCTGATCGCTATGGAGCTGGGTGCTGAGGTTCAGAAGGAAGTCGTTGTTACCATCGAAGAGAAGCTGTTCGACGAGCACGAGGATACAGCAGAGGATCTCATTGAGAGAGCTCCCGTTGTTGTCGTAATGGGTCACGTTGACCACGGCAAGACATCGCTGCTCGACGCCATCAGAAACACACGTGTCACAGCCGGTGAGGCAGGCGGTATCACACAGCACATCGGTGCTTACAGAGTAAACATAAATGATAAGGATATCACATTCCTCGACACCCCCGGTCATGCAGCATTTACATCCATGCGTGCCCGCGGCGCTCAGGTAACCGATATCGCTATCCTCGTCGTTGCAGCCGACGACGGCATCATGCCTCAGACAATCGAGGCTATCAACCACGCCAAGGCAGCCGGCGTTCCCATCATTGTTGCGGTAAACAAGATGGATAAGGAAACTGCCAACCCCGACCGTATCCTCCAGCAGCTTACAGAGTATGAGCTGGTTCCCGAGGAGTGGGGCGGCAGCACCATCGTCTGCAAGATCTCGGCTCTTAAGAATCAGGGCATCGACAACCTGCTCGAGATGGTACTGCTCACAGCTGAGATGGAAGAACTCAAGGCTAACCCCAACAGAGCAGCCAAGGGTACAGTCATCGAGGCTAAGCTCGACCGTGGCCGCGGTCCCGTTGCCACAGTTCTGGTTCAGAACGGCACACTGAACGCAGGCGATATCGTTATCGCAGGCACATCGGTTGGCCGCATCAGAGCCATGGTAGACGACAAGAGACAGAAGATCACATCGGCCGGCCCCTCGGTTCCCGTTGAGATCATCGGTCTGTCCGAGGTACCTTCGGCAGGCGACATCTTTTATGCAGTTGAAGACGAGAGAATGGCAAGAACTTTGGCCGAGCAGCGCAAGGCAGAGGAGAAGGAGCAGATGGCTGCTTCCATGCAGAAGGTCACACTGGAGAACCTGTTCGATACCATCGGCCAGGGCCAGCTCAAGACACTCAATATCATCGTCAAGGCCGATGTTCACGGCTCGGCCGAGGCGGTCAAGGCTTCTCTTGAGAAGATCACAAACGAAGAGGTTCGCGTAAAGGTCATCCATTCGGCCGTTGGCGGCATCAACGAGTCCGACGTCATGCTGGCTGCCGCATCGGGCGCCATCATCGTTGGCTTCAATGTTCGTCCCGACAGCGGTGCTCTCGCAAGCGCCGAGAAGGACAACGTAGATATCCGCCTCTACAGGATCATCTACGATGCTATCGAAGAGATCGAGCAGGCCATGAAGGGCATGCTGGATCCCAAGTTCAAGGAAGTCGTCATCGGTCACGCCGAGATCCGCCAGGTCTACAAGATCTCGGGCGTCGGCATGGTCGCAGGCGCATATGTCAAGGACGGTAAGATGCAGAGAAACGAAAAGGTCCGCATCGTCCGCGACAATATTGTTATTCACGAAGGCGATCTGGCTACTCTCAAGCGCTATAAGGACGAGGTCAAGGAAGTCGCTGCCGGCTTCGAGTGCGGCCTGAGCTTTGAGAGATACAATGACATCAAGGAAGGCGATATCGTCGAGGCCTTTGTCATGGAGCAGATCCGCGTCTAATACAGGAGAGTAAAATGGCAGGAAACCGCAACGCAAGGATCAATGAAGAGATCATGAAGTGCCTTGCCGAGATTCTTCCCACCGTCAAGGACCCCAGGCTTCAGGGCTGCATGCTCAGTGTTCTGAGATGCGAGACAACACCTGACCTGCGCTGGTGCAAGGTGTTTATCTCGGTTCTGGGCCAGTATAACGAGAAGGAGCTCAAGCAAGGCTTCAAGTCGGTAAGCGGCTTTATCAGACGTCAGCTCGCTCAGATGCTGACAGTGAGATACACACCCGAGCTGGTGTTCGTCATCGACGATTCCATCTCTTACGGTGCTCACATTTCCAAGCTGCTCAACGATCTCGATATCAAGCACGATGATGACGAGAGTGAGGAAGCAGAGGATGAAGATCTCTTTTGATCAGATCTGCCGCGCCCTTGAGGAGAAGGATGATATCTGCATCCTGACCCACAAGCGACCCGACGGCGATACCCTCGGCTCGGCGTCTGCCCTCTGTCTGGCGCTCAGACAGAAGGGCAAGAATGCTTGGCTCTGTCCCAATTCCGGCACATCGTCTAAGTTTTTCTATCTGACCGACGGCCTTTGGGGAACAGAAGGACAGAAAGCCGGCTGTGTCTGCTCGGTAGATATTGCCGACACCACTCTGCTTCCCCCTGAGGCTCAGGTATATGATAAGATCGACCTGGCAATCGACCATCACCCCTCTTTTAAGGATTTTGCCGATCTTGGCTATTGCCGCCCCGAAGCGGCCGGCTGCGGCGAGATCATCTATGATATCATCAAGGAGTGGGGCTGCGAGTTCGACAGCAGGATGGCCGATGCTGTGTATACAGCAATTTCTACCGACACAGGCTGCTTCTGCTTCAGCAATACAACGGCATATACCCATGTGGTGGCTGCCGAATGTATGAAGGCGGGAGCTGACTTCAGCAACATCAACTACAACTGCTTCAGGCTCAAGTCGCAGGCAAGGATCGCCCTCGAGGGACATATTTTCTCGAGTGTTCGTTTCCTGCGCGGCGGCAGAGGCGCGGCAGCAGTTATCACACAGCAGCTCATAAGCGACCTTAAGGCCACCGATGATGACTGTGACAATCTTGCTTCCCTCATCACTCAGGTCGACGGCGTCAAGATCGGCGCTCTGCTGACCGAGCTCAAGGAGGGCGGCGGCTTCAGAGTATCTATGAGAGGCAGAGGATATGATGTTTCGGCAGTATGCGGCCGTTTTGGCGGCGGCGGACATGCCGGGGCAGCGGGCTGCACACTTAAGGACATGAATGCAGATCAGGCCCTTGAGACCATCTGTGCGGCGATAGGAGATGCCCTCGATGCTTAATGGAGTTCTCGTATTCAACAAGCCCCTTGATTTCACATCGCATGATGTCATTGCAAAGCTGAGGGGCATACTCAGAATGAGGAAGATCGGCCATGCCGGCACTCTCGACCCTATGGCCGAGGGTGTTCTCGTCATTCTGCTGGGGGCTGCAACAAAGGCATCCGACTATCTGCTTACTTCCAAAAAGACTTATCGCGCAGGCTTCCGCCTCGGCTGCCTTTCCGACACACTGGATGTGTGGGGAAGTGTCACCGAAACGGGCGAAGCTATCCCTTCGGCAGAAGAGGTAAAAGCTGCGGTAATGTCGTTTGAGGGCGGTTATCTTCAGGTGCCTCCCATGTATTCGGCCATCCAGAAAAACGGCGTAAGGCTTTACGACCTGGCCCGCCAGGGCATCGAGGTCGAGCGTGAGGGCAGATGGGTAGACATCGAAGACATCCGTCTGCTGTCCTTTGACGGTGTGCGCGGTGAGTTCGAGGTCACCTGCTCGAAGGGCACCTTTGTCCGTTCGCTGTGCCACGATATTGGTCAGAAGCTGGGCTGCGGAGCCGTTATGGACAGCCTTGTAAGGCTTAGCTCGGGTGATTTTGACCTCAGCATGGCTGTCGGCTTTGACGAGCTGACAAAGCTCTCAGAAGAGGGCAGAGTCGAAGAGATAATTAGGCCTATGGAGGATATATTTTCCTTCCTTCCGGCCATCACACTTACAGAAGAGGGCCTTAAGCGCACACTCAACGGCGCTTATGTTGGCAAGTCGATGATCACAAAGGGAAAGATCCCCACGGAAGACGACGTGTTGTGTGCTCTCTATGCACCTGACGGCAGTCTTGCCGTTCTGGCAAAAAGCGGCAGGCTCAGCGTTTCGGGCCAGCCTGCGCTGTTCTATGAAAAAACCTTTTATACCGGTGAGCGTCAATGATCAAAAGAGTTATTGCTCTGGGATATTTCGACGGTGTCCATCGCGGGCATCAGAAGATACTCAGGGAAGCCGCCGCGCAGGCAAAGCGCCTTGGGGCGACAGCTGCGGTGGTCACCTTTGATAACCAGCCCAGAGCCTTTCTTAAAAAAAGACCGCCCAATCTCATAAGCTCTAAGGAGCAGAGAAAGGGATATATCCTTGCACAGGGCATCGAAGAGGTGTATATGCTGCCCTTCGACGACGAAATGGCGGCTATGGAGCCCGAGGCCTTCGTCAGGGATATACTGATCGGTACATATAACTGCTGCGCCGTTGTATGCGGCGAGAATTATACCTTCGGTGCAAAAGGCAGAGGCAACAGAGAGATGATGACAAGGCTTGGCGACGAGCTGGGCTTTGAAGTTCACGTCTGCAGCCCTGTTTTTCACGAAGGTCAGACGGTAAGCTCCACATGGATCAGAAACCTGATCACAGAGGGCGATATGAAAAAGGTGTATGAGCTTATGGGCAGGCCCTATGCCATCATGGGAGAGGTAGAGCACGGCCGAGGTGTCGGCCGCAGGCTGGGCTTTCCCACTGGCAATATAGCCCTTGATCCCTTAAGGATCTCGCCTCGATACGGTGTATATGCCGCATGGATGAAGATGGGTAGCGAAAGTTACCGCTGTGCTCTCAATATTGGCATAAGGCCTACATTCGGCCTTGACACACCGGTAGCCGAGTTTAATATACTCGACTTCAGCGGTGATATCTACGGCACCGATATTCAGCTCGATCTTATCGAGTTTCTGAGGCCCGAGCAGACCTTTGCTTCGGCAGAGGAGCTGACGGCACAGATCACAAAGGACGTTCAGAGGGTAAAGGAGATCTTGAAATGACATTTTTGAAGAATCTTTACGCAACACTGGTCATTGCTCACAGCAACTTTACGGCTTCCTTCGGCAGCCTGATCAGTTTTCTGCTGTTTGCATTCATTGCCGTTATTTTTGCCGTCGGCATAATCAGGACTATTCTTGCCGGCAGGCACTTAAAGCGCAGCTCTCCCCTCAGGAGATATACTCCCGACCCCGATCTGACTGCCCATGCCTGTGAGAGCCTCAGTGAGGCCATCAGGATCCCCACAGTCAGCGGTGATGCCGACGGTCTTGAGCGTTTCAGAGAGTATCTTAAGACAAGATATGCAGATGTTTTCGAAAAGCTCAATTTTGTTCCCTCGGGCAGCGACGGCAGTCTTCTGCTCAAGTGGAAGGGTCCCAAGAAATGTGATAAGCTTCCTATTATGTTCTGTGGACATATGGACACGGTCCCTCCCGGTGATACATGGGAGGAAGACCCCTTCTCGGGCAGGACCGATGAGGAAGGATATATCATCGGCCGCGGCGCGATCGACTGCAAGAATGTCGTTATCGGCCTGTTTGAAGCGGTCCAGAGCCTTATGAAGGAAGGCTTCGAGCCTTCAAGAGATATTTACTTTGCCTTTGGTCACGATGAGGAGATCGGCGGTAAGGATGGCGCGGCTATCATGGCCGAGACTTTGCACAAGCGCGGAATGCGCTTTGAGGCTATCATCGACGAAGGCGGATATATCACCGAAGAGCATTTCGGACGCAAGCGCTTCCCCGCAGCTCTTATCGGCGTAGGTGAAAAAGGCTGCAGCTACTACAGGCTGACTGCCAACGGAAAGGCCGGACATTCGTCCATGCCTCCCAAGCATACCGCAGTAGGTGTTCTGGCTGAGGCCATCTGCCGCATCGAGGCGGCACAGCCCCGCGCAAGGCTGCTGGAGGTTATCGAGGAGAATGTAAAGCTGTCGGCTCCTGCAATGAGGTTCTCTCACAGGTTTGCCGTCTGCAATCTGCCCTTCTCCAAGCCTCTGCTCTACAAGCTGTTCAGCAGTGTTCCCGATATCAATCCCTATTTCCGCACAACTCTGGCCTGCACGCAGGTGTGGGGTTCACAGGCTCCTAATATCCTGCCCGGCAAGGCGTCGTGCATGGTAAGTGCCCGAATCCTTCAGGGTGATACGCCTAAGAGCATTAAGAAGTATCTACAGTCGCTGGTAGAGGACCTCGATATCGAGGTCGAATCGGTGCTTGAGATACCGGCTTCGGCGGTGGCAGCTACCGACAGCGTGCCTTACAGAACCATCTGTGCGGTCATCGAAGAGAAGTATCCCGGACTTATCTGTATCCCCGGCATTCAGTCGATCACCACCGACTCGCGTCATTACGAGCCTGTGTGCGACAATATCTTCAAGTTCATGCCTTTTGTTATGACAGGTGACATTTACGACAAGATGCACAATGCGGGTGAAAAGATCCACCAGAGTTGCCTGGGTCTTGCAGTTGAGTTCTATAAGAGCCTTATAAAGTCTTTCTAAGCATAAAATACCCCCTGCAGCTTGCCTGCAGGGGGTTAAAAATATATATTGACAAAATTGCTTGAAAATGTTATCTTAATAACAAGATAAAGCTTTATCGAAATAATATAGAAACTAAAAAGAAGAATGGAGGATTGTTATGAAGATAATGAATAGATTAATTTCTACTGTGTTGATGGTTGTTTTTATTGGTACAAATATGATTGCAATTGCAGCGCCAATAAGAGAAGAGCTAACAGATTATGTGGAAATTGATGAAAATCAAGTTGTTTTTATACGTTTTTTTGAAAACCATATCATTTCGACTTCGATTTCTTCAAATGGTACTATTGTAATAGCAGATACAAATGGAACTAATCTTCAGCAGTACATAATAGAAGAAGCTCCATTGTCTTTATTTTTTGGTGCTAAGAATGGAGAAATTTCAGTAGATGTGCTTTTTGATTACTGTGAAGAAAATAGTCAACAAGTAGAAAACCATTCGTTTTATATTGGAAATGATTCTGGTACAACAGTTGTTCCTTATGGATTAAATGGATTGGCTTACAAGTATTTTGAGGATTATTTAGAAGAAGAGCATGGTGTAGTTCCAGTTAATCCTTCTCTTTTGAGAAGAAATACATCGGCATATCCTGGCAATACAATTATGATTTATTCTCTCGAAACTTCTAGTGTTCATTTTCAGGAGATGGTTCCATTATCTGCAGAAATGACGGTATTATCTGCGGCAACATATATTGTGAGTGCATGTTCATTGGTGCCCGCAGCTTTGGTTGCTGTTGCCAAAGGTGTATCAATCGTGATGAATGTTGCATATTCATCAGAATCAGTTTTAGGAAGAGATGCCAATTTGGATACTTATCTTTTAACTTATAGGGATCATCATTATGCAAATGTGAATGGAAATGGTCCTTATGCAGAAGCAATTAAATTAGTTGAGTATATTGGTATGGAGATAACAAATGATCCGAGCGATCCAATTGTTTCTGAACCCATGATAATGTATACACCTGATGATGAAGATTACTTTGAGGATACGACATATCAGGAGATGATACAAGATGCGTATGAAAACTATATTTCGTAATAAATACACATGATTAAGCTTATGTTTTGGATCTCATTTTTATCCGGGCTCCTGCTTATTGCGGCAAAAGCTTATTTATGGAACTCAGGCGAAAAAAAGATTCAGAT
>JAFOHJ010000003.1 GCA_017421885.1 Clostridia bacterium | reverse complement strand
GTATTCGACCATTGCAAGGGATCTGAGCAGTGCGACAGCAAAGATATTCTCTGGTTCGAAGGAAAGCCTGTATATGAGGTGTTTAAGGAAGCGGACAAGTATAGTTTCCTGCTTAAGGGCAAGTATGGTGAGATCCTTGTTTTTGGCGAGATGTTTGACTCGGCAGAGGAAAGAGATGCGGCCATTGCCTATACACGCGCGTATGAGCTTGGCGAAACAGAAGAATACGAAGTAATTGGTTAAAGATCAGAAAGTTCAGTGAGGTGTTCGAAATGAATGAAACAGTCCATGGACAGCCTAAGCTTTGGACGTTCATTTTTATTAGAGTAGGTCTTGTAACTGCGTTGACAGGTATTGCCACGCAAATGCTTCTGTCGGCATTCCCGCAGTATCTTTCCAATCAGGGCTTTACGGCCACGCAGATGGGTCTTGTAGCCTCGGGTTATACCGCTTGCGCAATGATCATGCGTGTCTTTGCAGGTAACCTGATCGACAGAAAGGGAAGGCGAGTTATGTGCCTTCTCGGTCTTGCGCTTTTTACTCTGCCTATCCTTGGTTTTCTTAAGTCGGGAATGGTCATTATGGCCATTGTTGCGCTTAGATTTGTTCAGGGCTTTGGTGCATCTCTCAGCAGCCTTTCGGTAGGCACAATGGCTCCTGATGTTCTGCCAAAGGAACGTCTGGGTGAAGGTGTTGCATACTATGGTCTGTTTAACTCGATGGCTACAGCCATCGGTCCCGCTATCGGCATTTCGCTCATTGCCGGCGGTGAGGACTATAAGCTGTTCCTTACAGCGCTTGTGATGGGAATTGCTGCAACATCGGTTGCTCTTACTATCAATTATGAGAAAAAAGGTCTTGGCAGCGGAAATGATAAGAGCTTTGAGCTTACACCTGAAGAGTTGGAAGCCGACCGTATCGCAGAACTCGAAGCGGCCGAGGATGCCAAGAGATTCTTTCTATGGAAGTTCTTTGACAAGAAGGCTCTTCCGGCTGCGATCATAACGATTCTTATTACGATGTCCACCACGACAATTACCAACTTCATTACTCCTTACGGTCTTGAACTTGGACTTGATTGGATCACCAGTTTTTATACGATCCAGGCAGGCTTCATGGTCGTTGCGCGCCTTACTTCAGGCAAGCTTCAGCGCAGAGTAGGCCGTTTCAGAACGCTGCTGATCGGTTTGGTGCTGGATATCATTGCCATGTTCCTGCTGTCTGCAATGACAAATAATTACATGATGGCGGCGGCAGCGGCTATCCGTGGTCTTGGTGGCGGACTTTACTTCCCCCTCCTTAATGTACTTTCGGTTGAAAACGCATCGCGCAGCGGACGAGGCAAGGCTACATCTACATATTATGCAGCATTTGACCTCGGCGCAGGTATTGGCGCGGCTATGTGGGGCATCGTAGCCGATATGTTTGGCAAGACAAGCATGGCTCAGGGCTACAGTGTAGTTTTTGCTGGCGCAGGCTTCTTCTATATATTCAGTATCGCAGCCACATATATTCTTATTGGAAAGAAAGAACGCGCAAAATAAATAATAAAGAAAAGGTGTGATATTCAGATGGCTGATAACAGTAGTGAGAAATATCCTCTTTGGACGTGGATGTTTATCCGTGTCGGTATAGTAACTGCTCTTGCAGGTGTTTGCCGTCAGGTTTATATGTCATCATTCCCATACTTTCTCGAGCAGCAGGGATTCTCGGCAACAGCAATGGGCCTTGTAGCATCGGGATATACTATTGTTGCAATGGTCACCCGAATCGTATCGGGTAATCTTGTCGATAAATATGGACGCAGAAATATGCTTATCATAGGTACGATCCTTTTCGGTATACCTATGGTGGGATTCTTGGTAGCTAATAACGCGGGATTTTCCGCAACAGTTACATTGGGACTGATCGTTGTATTCCGCATGTCGCAGGGCATCGGATCTTCGCTGACTTCTATCTCCACTGGTACGATGGCGCCCGATGTCCTTCATCCTTCGAGACGAAGTGAAGGTATCGGATATTACGGTATGTTCAATAACCTTGCCACAGCTGTCGGCCCTGCTATGGGCATCGGTTTTCTGCTGGCAGGCAAGTCTAACCAGTACTTCCTGTTTACTCTTGCCATGATCGTTCTTGCTCTGCCTTTTGCAATGAGCATTAATTATGAGAAGAACGAGATAAAGGATAAGAAGGTAGAGAAGAAGCCTGTAAGCATGGAGAAGATGTCCCTTTGGGAGAAGATCAATTCGACTCTTATCTATAAGAAGGCACTTCCTGCTGCTGCGGTTTTCGCATTTGTAAGCTTCTCGACAACATCGGTATCCAATTTTATTTCGCCTTATGCGGTAGCCTTGGGCTTTGAGAATATCGGATCTTTCTTTACAGTTCAGGCCATATTCATGATCGTTGCCCGTATTTCCTCGGGTAAGATATCCAAGAGGATCGGTAATTTCCACACCCTTCAGCTGGGTATTGCAATCGATATGATCGGCTTTATCGTCATGGCATTCATGCAGAGCGAATGGCAGTTGTTCCTCGGAGCGGCGCTGCGTGGACTAGGAGGCGGCATCAATATGCCCGTTCTCAATGTTCTGGCTGTTCAGTCGGCTTCTCATGACGAGCGCGGCAAGGCTACGTCGACATATTATGCTGCGTTTGACGTAGGTTCCGGCATTGGTGCTGCAGTCTGGGGAGTAGTAGCTGATATGTTTGGAACTCCGGGTAATATGATCCCCGGATACCGAGCTGTTTATGTCGGCGCATCGCTTTTCTTTGCGCTTACCATGGCGGCGGCTTATGTCCTTATTGGCAAAAAAGAAAAAGAACAGAAACAGCATTGATCATAAAAGGGCGCTTTGCGCCCTTTTTCTTTAAATACAGAGAGGAGAATGTTAATATGAAAGCTTCACGTACCTATGACCGCTATTATCTTTATAGCGAGATCGAAGCTATTCTCAAGGGATATGAAAAAGACTATCCCGAGTTTACCAGACTAGAATCGCTTGCGGTTACAGCCGAGGGTAGAAACATCTGGGCAATTTCGGTAACCGACACAAGATGTGGCGACTTTGCTGACAAGCCTGCATATTGCATAGACGGTAATATCCATGCAGGAGAAGTTACAGGCTCCATGGTGGCAATGCATTTCCTTGATCTGCTTTACAGTAATCTCGAAAATGATGAGATCAGAAAGCTTCTTATGGATTATACTTTCTATGTGATTCCCAGAATTTCTCCGGATGGTTCGGATGTATATCTGACTACGCCCGAGATGCTGCGCTCGGTCAACCATATGTATCCTTTCGAGGAGCTCATGCCGGGTGTTCAGCCCTGCGATCTTGATGGCGATGGAGTTATCCGAAGAATGAGGATAAAGTCTCCTTATGGCAACTGGAAGGTGTCGAGCGACGATCCCAGACTTATGGTAAAGCGCGGTCCTGATGACATTGAAGGCGATTTCTATAATGTTTTCAATGAAGGCATGGTGGAAGACTATGATGGAGTGGTCATCAAGCAGGCGCCTTCTAAGTGGGGTAATGACTTTAACCGAAATTTCCCGTTTGCATGGGTACCCGAACCCAAGCAGGCAGGTGCAGGTACATATCCTCTGATCAACACCGAAACAAAGGCTATGGCCGACTTTACTGCCTCACATAAGAATATCTGCTGCATCCTTAATATGCACACAATGGGTGGATTCTATCTTTATCCGCCCGGATACAAGTCCGGCAAAGAAGCATACAAAGAGGATATGGCGGTTTATGAGGCTCTTGGAAAAATGGGAACAGAAGAGAGTACATATCCTGCCATCAATATCCGAGATAATTATGTTCCGGTAGAATCGGGCCCTATCTGCGGATTGTTTGATGACTTCAACCACTTTGTAATGGGACTTATTAATTTTACAATAGAGTGCTGGGATCTTTATCCCAGAGTGGGCATTCCTCACACATTCCCCACTAAGATCAAGAATGATGAGCAGCAGTACGAGCAGATGAAAAAGGTTTATGAATGGGCTGATGAGAATCTCGGAAAGGAAGTCATTATGCCCTGGACTGAGTTTGAGCATCCTCAGCTTGGCAAGGTAGAGATCGGCGGATACGATTATAAGACACTGGTTCAGAATTGCCCGCCCAAGTTCCTTCAGCAGGAGGTCGAAAAACACGGCAGATTTATTCTCAGAGCCGCAAAGGCAATGCCCAGACTTGATGTCCGTGGGGTCAAAGTCACCCCCATCGGTGATGCCTGGAAGGTGGAGGCATGTGTATATAACTCTCGTTTCCTTCCCACATATGTCACCAAAGAGGCTCTTAATCTTAAGATCGTAGGGCCCGTAAAGGCAACGATCGAGGGTGAAGGTGTTGAGATCATTGAGGGCAAGGCTGTTATGGATCTCGGTCAGCTCGAAGGATTCTCCGGGATCAAGAATGGTGCTTCTTCCGGAGGTCAGGTCAGCATTGTTGGCGCACCCTGCGAAAAGAAGGTATCGTGGATTGTCAAAGCTTCTGCCGGAACAGAGGTAACAGTATCTTTCGCACATCCCCGTGCAGGTAAAGCAGAAGCAAAAATTATCCTTTAAACACAGTATATGCTTATTACAAACAGGCGGCATTTGTCGCCTGTTTGTTTTGATTAAGACAAAAGTGAATTGTGCAAGATGTGTATATTAATATTGCTTTTTTAATGTTCTTGGGGTATGATATGTATGAAATAAAACCACAGTTGGGAGTTGGCATTGAATATGCTGGAATTCAGAAAACTGGAGCTTTCGGATAAAGAAATCATCGAGCCTTATCTTGCGCATGATGGTGAGATAAT
>JAFOHJ010000112.1 GCA_017421885.1 Clostridia bacterium | reverse complement strand
TATGGCATTGTTCACAAGAATCTTCGAAAATCAACTTGTTTAAAAAGTTATGATTTTCTCTAATTTTCAAGTAAAATCAGAGTATTCAGCCTGAAAAAAATCAGATTACTCCTGATCCCAGTTGTGCCAGACATCCTGGACGTCGTCGTTAGCCTCGAGCATTTCCAGCATCTTGGTCATGTTCTTGATGTCGTCTTCGTTGGTCAGCTTGATGTAGTTCTGGGGAACCATCTCGACCTGTGCCGAAGCAAAGACAAAGCCCTGCTCCTGCAGAGCAGCCTTGACTGTTTCAAAATCGTCGGGCTCGGTTGTGATCTCGAAGATATCGCCCGATGCATCAAAGTCAGCTGCACCTGCATCAAGTGCCTGCATCATGACTTCGTCTTCATCCAGTTCGCCATCTTCGTTATCGATGACCAGAACGCCCTTCTTGTCGAAGGACCAGGATACGCAGCCCGAAGCGCCCAGACCTGCGCCGTACTTATCAAAGTAGTGACGAACATCGGCTACTGTGCGGTTGCGGTTGTCTGTAAGGCACTCGGCGATAACAGCTACACCGCCGGGGCCGTAACCCTCGTATGTGTTGTACTCATAGTTCTCGGCAGCAGCACCGCTCTGATACTTCTGCAGTGTGCGCTTGATATTGTCGTTGGGAACGTTTTCGCTCTTTGCGCGGTTGATAACAGCAGCCAGCTTGGAGTTGCTGTTGGGATCTGCGCCGCCTCCCTCGCGAATAGCGATAGCCATCTCACGAGCGTACTTTGTGAAGATCTTTGCCTTCTTGGCGTCCTGAGCGCCCTTTGTCTTCTGAATATTATGCCATTTGGAATGTCCCGACATAATAAAGCCTCCTATACAGTTAAATTAATAATAATCATAAATCAGTCATCCTGTGACAGATGACAAGATATTATATCATGTTTTTGTTCTGTAAACAATAGTAGAAAGCCTCTAACCGCTATATTTATTTGCATAATTCCAGCCGATACAGACAATACTACCTTTGCAATTCAAGCAAAGGAGCTTATAAGAATGGAAAGAAACAAGAGCTACAGCCAGCAGAAGCAGCAGAACGAAAAGACTCAGCAGAATCAGAAGGAACAGAAGAACTTTAAGAACAAGTCGGAAAATCAGCAGCAGAAGTAATCCTTTCCCCTGCGCCTATGGGCGCAGGGGTATTTACTTTGACATATACTGCTTCATGGCTTATAATAAAAACTGATAAAACTTTACATAAGGAGTTATGGCTATGTATAATTTTGATTGCAGCATCCCCACGACCATCTTTTTTGGCAAGGGTCAGGTCGTCAAGCTGCCTGCAAAAATTAAAAAGCATGCCTCCAAGGTGCTTCTTGTCTATGGCGGCGGCAGTATCAAGCGCAACGGTATCTATGACACCCTTATTCCTCTGCTTACAGCCGAAGGCATCGAAGTAGTTGAGCTTTCGGGTGTCGAACCCAATCCTCGTGTAACTACGGTCAACAAGGGCGCTCAGATATGCCGCGAGCAGGGTATCGAAGCTGTCCTCGCAGTAGGTGGCGGCTCGACCATCGATTGCTCTAAAGTTATTGCGGCAGCAACCTACTATGAAGGCGATGCGTGGGATCTTGTCATCGGAAAGGCTCCCATCAACAAGGCTCTGCCCCTCTTCACAGTTCTCACAGCTTCGGCAACCGGCTCTGAAATGAACAACGGCGCCGTTATTTCCAACATGGAGACCAATGATAAGCTTGGTCTCAAGAGCCCTCATATGCAGCCCACAGCCTCGGTGCTTGATCCCACCTATACTTACAGCACATCTTCCCATCAGACTTCGGCCGGCACCGCCGACATTATCAGCCATACCTTTGAGAACTATTTCTCCCGTGCCGATGACTTCTATATGCTGGATGCAATGGCCGAAGCACTTCTCAAGACTTGCTTCAAATATGGCCCCATTGCTCTCGAGGAGCCCGACAACTATGAAGCACGCGCCAACCTGATGTGGGCCTCTTCCTTTGCGATCAATGGCACGATCCGTTGGGGCAAGGCCGATGCATGGTGTGTTCACAGCATGGAGCACCAGCTCAGCGCCTATTACGACATTACCCATGGCGACGGTCTTGCAATCCTGACCCCTTCCTGGATGAGACATATTCTTTCTGACAACACTGTCGACCGTTTTGCCCGCTATGGCGTAAACGTATGGGGTCTTGATGCCTCCCTCGGCAGATACGAACTGGCAAATAAAGCCATTGACCTTACCGAAGACTTCTTTGTAAACAAGCTTCACATCCCTGCCACACTCCGCGAAGTCGGCATCGATGAAAGTCAGCTTGAGGTTATGGCAAACAAGGCATCCACCCCTGCTCTTCAGAAGGATTCCTATGTTCCTCTCTTCCCTGAAGACGTTCTTGCCATCTATAAGCGCTGCCTCGGATAAATAACAGACATACAAAAACTCCTGCTCAGCCGAGCAGGAGTTTCTATTTGTCATATTTACTTATTCTTTGAAGGGATAAAGGCTCCTATGATGCCGCAGACGGCAGCAGGAAGAATCCAGAAGAAACCGATCGAAGAAAGGGGCAGCGAATATACGAAACCAAAAGGAGCGCCGTAATCGGTCGCTACTCCAAGGGCACATACGATAAGTGCACCGATGGCTGCACCCTTAAATACATTATCATTCTTGATCTTCTCATCAAAGAAGGACAGGATGACC
>JAFOHJ010000111.1 GCA_017421885.1 Clostridia bacterium | reverse complement strand
GAAGCGGGTGAAGGAGAAGATGCCGAGGTTGGCCGTCTCGACGATGTCCCATCTGGGCATATCCATAACGGCATGGAGAACGGTGGCAAAAATGCGGCGGATGTCGATGCCGTCGCCGTCGCGGGGCAGAGGATCGAGGCCGCTTACGGTGATGCCGAAGTCCTGCTTCAGCATCTCGATAAGTGTGAGGTTGATCTGAGGTTCGTCGTCGCGCAGGCGGATCACATAGCCCTTGTTGGCCGACTTTCTGACGATCTCGACAGGGAGAAGGACGATGGGGGCATATCTTGCGGCCTGACTGCGGGGCGATTCATACCATCTGAGGAGGCCGAGGGCCAGATAGAGGGTATTGGCGCCGTTCTCCTCAAGGGAGGCGCGTGCGGCGCGGTAGAGCGATACGATCGAGCGCGAAAGCTCCTTTTCGGGGAGCAGCGAGCGCAGGCGCAGGTTGCGGAACTCGGAATTGATGAGGGGCTTGAGGTCGTGAAGATCGGAGGCCGCCTCAAAATCAGAGGGTTTCACCCCTTCGCTCAGCTCGCCGGGGCGATACATGATGCCGAACTCGGCACCCTTCGAGAGGGCATCCTCAAGCTCGTCCAGCGAGGGGCAGAGCAGGGGAGTCAGCGAATTGGTAAGGCGCAGGTTGAGCAGGGTGTTGCGCATATCAAGGTCCAGCAGCTTGCGCTCCCAGAGCAGCATCTTGGGCAGCTTCTGAGGCTCGGCCTCGGTGATCTCGATGGGCGATACCGTGCCGGGCTGATTGGTGAGGGTCTCTTCGGGGCGTTCGGGGCGCACCACCTGCCAGCCGTCGGGGCCGCTTACGCGTGCGGGAAGGGGGATGATTCCGCTTACTCGTGCGCGGTGGACATCGAGGATGTATTCAAAGGCATCGGCATCCTTAAGGTGGTCGGCCGCTGCTTTGCAGGCGGCATCAAAGCCGGAGGAATTGCCTGCGGTAAAGAGGGTGCACTCGACGAGGGCGATCTCGTTTACGCCGCCCGCAAGGCGCTTGGTGAGCAGGGTAAGGTCGTCCTGGATCGCCTCGGGGAAGGCCGTTTCGATCAGCCAAACGCCGGCAAAGATGTGGCCCTTCTTATGGATCAGCAGGGGATGGAGGCCGATGGCCTCGAGGCAGGCGGCATAGAGCACCGAAAGGTCGAGACAGGTGCCCATCTTCTGGGTCATCACCGCATCGGCAAGGCGTATGCGCTGGCCTACACGCTCGAAGCTGGCGGGAGGCACGGCATATACGATGTTATGCTCCTGCAGCGCGCCGTAGACGGCAGCCGCCATCTGAAGGATACGGTTGGGATCCTTGGACTGATAGCCGTCAAGGGCGGGGTCGCCGGTCCATTTGCCGAGAAGGTCGGATGCACGGGCGATGATCTTTACTATGTCGGGGTGGTTGGGGGTGACAAAGGCGGCAAGCAGCTCGGGGAAGGTGCGCGAGCCGTGCCATTCGTCAAAGCAGAGGGCCGTCATCTCGCACTCGACACGGGATGCGATGCGTCCGTCTTTGGTTCGGAGTTCGGCCACCATAACGCCGGTAACACGCTCGGAGAGAGCGGCAAGATAGGGTTCGTCGGCTCTGACCGTGATTTTGGGCAGCTTTATCCTTTCGCCTGCGCCGATATATTCGATGGTCTGCTCGAAGGGGCGGCAGAAGGCAGGCTCGGTATAGATCATAAGGACAGACTGCTCGAGGTCGCTGCCCGAATTGTTGGTTATCTCTACCGATCTCACAATGGGGATGCGGTTCTGATGGAGGGCATAGCTGAGGGCGCTCAGGCTCTCGATCTCCATTTCGATGCCCTCGATGGGGGGCAGCTCGGGCGCTGTCTGAGGTTCGGAATCGGCTTCGCCGCCGCTGGCAGGATCGGCCTCGCAGGGGGTCTCAGCTTCCCGTGTTTCGGGCGCGAAAGCAGCTTCCTCCGGGATGGCCTCGGGGGAAGTCTGAGGATTTGTTTCGTTGTTTTCGGGCAGATTCATGGGCACGATCTCTTCGGTAGTGCCTTCGGTGCCGATGACGGCATCGAGGATCTCGCCCGCCTTATCGAAGCGGATGGGCTGGTTGGTGTTATTCATTGATTTCGCCTCCCATTGGGGTGATTTTTTACTGTCCACAGTATAACAAATCGAGGTGATTCCCGCAATGAAAAGGATGTAGTATTGATGTCGGGCAGGTTTACTGCTTTGCAAACCATCATATAAACGATAAAAAAGGCCTCCCGAAGGAGGCCTTTTTCTTATGCTTATGATCAGATGATGCTTTCGAACTTGTCTTCGATGCCGCCGCAGAGGATTGCCAGCAGGAAGCCTGCCTGGGGACCCTGATGCATTACAGCAACGGGGAAGCGCTCGTTGGCCGCGCTGTGAGAGTGTGTCTCAATGTCGCCCGAGCCGATGCAGACGGCGGGGATGCCGCGGCAGATGGGGAAGGCCGCGTCGGTGGGGCCGCCCTCGTTGAAGATGGGGTCCTTGCCCATGTACTGCATGATGGTGTAGATGCCCTCGACGATGGGATCGTTGCGGTCCAGCGTGCCGGCGGGAACATTGAAGTATTCGTGGATCTTATAGGTGATGGTATCCTTGCCCCAGCGAGCTGTTTCTTCCTCGGCACCTGCCTTGATGGCGGCGTATACCTTCTCCTTCAGCTCGTCAAGCTCCTTCTGGCCGTTGGAGCGCATATTGATCTTGATGGTGGCTTCGGGAACGATGGCGTGAACGCCTGCGTCGTTGCCGGCATGGAAGTTGGATACGCAGTATGTGGTCTTGGGAACGAGGGGAGTTACGATATCGGCGATCTTGGCAACGGCTCTTGCAGCTGCGTGCAGGGGGTTGGCCATCAGGCCGAATGCGCCGTAGGCGTGTCCGCCGATGCCGTAGAAGGTGACTTCGCAGGTGGTCATGCCGGTTGCCTGATATGTGATCTTGCCGACCTGAACGCCGTCGAGGCATACGCAGGCCGATACTTCGGGATGGGCGTTGAGGAAGTGCTCGATGCCGCCGAAG
>JAFOHJ010000110.1 GCA_017421885.1 Clostridia bacterium | reverse complement strand
TAAGCTCGAGAGGCTGCATACAATGCTCAAGAGCATCAAGGCTGTCGCACAGCTTGTCGAGAGAATCAAGCTGATATTCATCCAGAAGCTTGGGCCATACATATTCGAGTACTATGCGTTCCTTGTCGGCATCATTGTAGGGGGGCAGCTCGACGATATCAAGGCGGTCTTTGAGCACCGGCGATAGAACATCGAGGTCGTTTGCGGTGGCAATAAAGACGGCATCGGACAGATCGAGCGGCACACCGAGGAAGTTGTCGACAAAACGGGAACGGTCGCTGTCGAGCAGGTCAAGCAGGACATTTTCGGGTCTGCCATGCTCCTGCGAACTGCCCATCTTGTCTATCTCGTCGAGAAGAATGACGGGTCCAAAGCTCTGGGATCGGATAACGGCCTCGACGATCATGCCGTGGTGGGCATTTCGGAACACCTGCTGAACACCGCGGAGAAAATAGGCATCGGCAACACCGGCAAGCGACAGCTTGACGCACGGGCGGCCCATCGCTGCCGCAATTGAAAGAGCTATCGAGGTCTTGCCTACACCGGGAGGACCTGCCAGCAGCAGGACTGCGCCATAGCTTTTGCCCAGATGCTTCTGGCAGGCCATATACCTCATTACCTTTTCCTTAACGCCTTCCATGGCATAATGAGAACGGTCGAGGGTGCGCTTGGCCACATGGAGATCAACCTTTGGAACGGTGCGCTCGGCGGTCCAGGGCAGCTTGAGCATTGCATTGAGGTGGGCTTCCTTGATATCTTCCACCGGCATGGCGGCAAGATAGTCCTGGATCTCCTCGGGCATGGCATTAAAGAGGTCTTCGCTTATGCGCGAGCGCAGGCGAAGCTTGAGGGTGCTGTATTTTGTAGGAGTCTCGTTCTGACTCATAGTCCGATTCCTTTCAAAAAGATGATTTTATAATATTATAATATGGAACAGGCAAAGATACAAGATATGACCCAGAACAGAGGCTTTATTTCCAAACGGGATAATTTTAATATTTCGTTAATTGACTTTTCTTAATAAAAAATATAATCTTGACACAGAAAATCATTCGGGAGGAATGAATCAAATGAAAGACGAACTGAAAAAGCATCTGTGGTTCCCACTGGGGCTTATGCTGCTGTTTCTTCTGTCGCGCTATTGGGGCGCAGCTGAGGGCCTTATCTCGCTGACCATCACAGCAGCCGAGCCTCTTATCCTCGGATGCGTGATAGCATATATAGTGAATATCCTTATGACATATTTCGAAAATCCTCTTTCCAAAATCGGCTTTTTTTGTGATCATCGAGGCCTCATGAGGATAGTTGCTATTCTTCTGGCGTTTGTTTCGCTGGTAATGATAGTGGGTATCATATGCAAAATGATCATTCCCGAGCTTGGTGCCTGCCTTCAGCTGCTTATTCAGAAGCTGCCGGGAATAATGGAGAAGGGTTTTGCACTGCTTGAGGAAAACTTCGGAGTTGAACTGACTCAGGCCGATGAGCTGATCGAAATGCTCAGAAATATTGACTGGAAAGAGGCAGCAGGAAAGCTTCTGCAAGGCATCGGCGGAGCATTCGACGCAGCTGTCACGGTGGTGGGGCAGGTCGGCTCCTTCATGGTCACACTTGTGGTGGGACTGGTGTTCTCGATTTACGTTCTTTCGGGCAAAGAGAGCCTCGGCAGGGCAGTTAATGCCGTTATGGACACATATCTTAAGCCTGGGCACTGCACCAGGGTCAGATATATCTGCCTCGTGCTGGATGACTGCTTCCATAAGTTCATAGTCGGCCAGTGTGTCGAGGCGGTCATCCTCGGCGTGCTTTGTATCATTGGCATGAAGCTGCTTTCGATGCCCTATGCCACAATGATTGGCACTCTTATAGGCTTTACAGCCCTCATTCCCGTGGCCGGCGCATACATCGGAGGCATTGTGGGATTCCTGATGATCGCAACCGTGTCACCCATCAAAGCGGTGGGATTTATTGTATTCCTCGTGGTACTTCAGCAGTTTGAAGGCAATCTTATCTATCCCCGCGTTGTAGGGTCGTCTATCGGTCTGCCCGGAATAATAGTTCTGGCATCTATCACGGTAGGCGGCGGAGTGATGGGCGTTCTCGGAATGCTGCTCGGCGTTCCGCTGGCTGCTGCGGCTTATCGAATTATAAGTGATGATATAGAGGCTCGCAGAGCGGCAAAGGCAGGCTGCGCCGCCGAAGAGGGGGCTTCGGCTACACCTCCTGTGTTCGAAGAAGAAGAAGGACCGGTCTTTAAGGCAGAACCCATGCAGAAACCCCAAAAGAAGAAAAACAGAAAGAAATAAAAAGAGAAAGCATACCGTTTTGCGGTATGCTTTCTTTTGTGGTATGATGTGGTAAGAAATATCAGAACTGACGCTCGAGCATGATGATCTGAGCATCGGGGAATACGAAGCCGTACTTCTCGAGGGCTGCGCGGAGATCGTCGCGCTCAGAGGGGATCATGCAGACCAGCTTGGGCAGGCCGCTTTCACGGAACTTCTGAACTGCGAATTTTACGCATTCGTCAAGGTCGCCGCCCATGAGGCCGATGTGCAAGCCCTTATCCTTCTGGAAACGAGCGCCGATGGTGACCATGCTTTCGCCCTTCTTCCAGACCACCTCTTCCTGAGCGAGACCCTTATAGAGAGGCTTACCGAGGCCATAGAAGGTGCGGTTGGTGCAGAAATAGCCGTGATATCCTTCGGCATAGGGGGCAACAGCTGCTTCGACGCAGTGGTGGCAGTCGGCCTTTTCAAAGCCCTCAGCCGATACATCGGGAGCATTCTCAAGCATAAGGGTGCCTTCACGTGTCTGATATGCTACATGGAGGCCGTTTCTCTCACCGAGGACGCGCGACGCATAGTTGGTGAGGCCGGTATACATACGGACATAGGGAGCCTTGAAAATATCGCAAAGCTCGATGAAACGTGTCCAGATAAGTGCGCCGCAGCCTTTTTTCTGATGGGCGGGGTCGACGCGGAGGCATTCGAGCCAGCCGCTGCCGTCGTACTGGACAGAGAAGCGGGCAAAGCCGATAGGCTGGCCGTCTTCTTCGGCAACGATCAGCTCGCCGATCTCATTGTTGAAAAACTCTTCCTTTACATCGTTGAGGTAGAGCAGATTGGGAGTAGCCTTCTTTTCGATCTCAAGAAGGGCAGGAAGATCTTCTATAACGCCTTTACGGAGTGTCATGCTCATGATAGGTTCTCCTTTTATAGATTAGTATACATATACTTTAGCACCATGCCATTTTATTGTCAACTTGAAGGGAGCATAGAATGAAAGATAAACTTGAAAGACTCAAAGCCCTTGTGAAGCAGAAAAAGAGGATCGTTTTCTTTGGCGGTGCCGGTGTCAGCACCGAATCGGGCATCCCCGATTTCAGAAGTAAGGACGGCCTTTACAATCAGGAGTATGATTATGCTTATTCGCCAGAAGAACTGCTGTCAAGAACGATTTTTGATTATGATAAAGAGGAGTTCTTCCGTTTCTACCGCGAAAGGATACTGGTAAAAGGGGTCGAGCCTTCGCGCGCCCATATAGCTTTGGCAGAGCTTGAGGAGAAGGGCAAACTTACGGCTGTTATAACCCAGAATATCGACGGCCTGCATCAGGTTGCCGGAAGCCGCAATGTTTATGAGCTCCACGGCAGTGTCGAGCGTAATTACTGTATGCGCTGCCGCACATTTTACAGCAGGGAAGACATCGAGAGGATGAAGGGCGTGCCCAGATGCGACTGTGGCGGCTTCATCAAGCCCGATGTTGTGCTTTATGAAGAATCGCTCAACCAGAAAATAATTCAGAAAAGCATCAATGCGCTGGAAGAGGCCGATATGCTGATCATCGGCGGCACATCGCTGAGTGTTTATCCTGCGGCAGGGCTGATCGACTATTTCGGAGGCGACACACTGGTCATTATCAATAAGTCACCCACGCCTTATGACCGCAGGGCCGACCTTCTTATCGAGGGCAGCATAGGCGAAGCGCTTGAGTTCGCCTGCAGAGATCTCTGATATGGCAGGATGGAATCCGTGGCATGGCTGTCATAAACTATCGGAAGGGTGCAGGCACTGCTATGTCTACCGTATGGATGAAAGGCATGGGCGTGACAGCTCGGTCGTCAGGAAAACCGGCGAGTTCGACCTTCCGCTCAGGCATAAGCGCGACGGAAGCCATAAGATACCGTCGGGCGAGATCGTATATACCTGCTTTACATCGGATTTTTTCGTTGAAGATGCTGACAGCTGGCGAAAGGATGCATGGAAGATGATGGCTTCTCGACCTGACCTGCATTTTTTCATGATAACCAAGCGCATCCACCGGCTTTATGAATGCATCCCTGACGATTGGGGCGAAGGCTATGATAATGTGGCGATCGCCTGCACCGTGGAGAATCAGGCCATGGCCGATCGCCGCCTGCCCATCTATCTCGAAGCACCTGTAAAATATAAAAGCCTTGCCTGCGAGCCATTGCTGGGGCCCATCGAGCTGGGCAGGTATCTGAGCTCGGGCAAGATCGACAGGATCGTGTGCGGAGGCGAGTCGGGCATAGGTGTGCGCGAATGTCATTATGAATGGATCCTTGATATGAGGCGGCAGTGCATCGAGAATAATGTTGATTTTGTTTTCAAGCAGACGGGAGCAAGGTTTGTGAAAAACGGCAGGCTTTTTGAAGTGCCGAGGCGCGAACAGCACAGGCAGGCCAAAAAGGCCGGCATAGATATTATAACTCGCCCCATCAGGTTTGAATGTGAGCCTGAGGAAGACGAGCAGACCGTGATGGACAGTTGGGAGGAATAATGGAATACAGAAATATGCGGGAGGGCATTTTCATAAGCCGGCCCAATAGATTTATAGCCAATATTGAAATAGATGGAAGCGTCGAGGTATGCCATGTGAAAAATACCGGAAGATGCCGCGAACTTCTTATCCCCGGGACGAGAGTGTGGGTGGAGGAGAGCGGTAACCCTGCCCGAAAGACCAAATATGACCTTGTTACAGTGGACCGCGGCGGCGTTATTGTGAATATGGACTCGCAGGCTCCAAACAAGCTTTTTGCCGAGTGGGCAAAGGAGAATATAAAAGACCTTGAAGAGATAAAAAGCGAGGTCAGATACGGGAGTTCGCGCTTTGATTTCAGGCTCAGGGCAGGCGGAAAAGAGTGTTATGTCGAGGTCAAGGGCTGCACTCTTGAGCGGGAGGGCGTTGCTCTATTTCCCGATGCGCCTACCGATAGGGGAGTCAAGCACCTGAGGGAGCTTATCGAGGTGAAAAAGGCGGGGCTGGATGCTATGGTGTTCTTTGTAATTCAGATGAAGGCGCCAAAGGTGTTCAGGCCCAACCGCGAGACCCACCCCGAGTTCGCCGAGGCCCTTCGCGATGCCTCGGAGGCCGGAGTAAAGGTGCTTGCCTATGACTGCGGTGTGGTTCCCGGCAGAGTTATGATAGACTCGCCGGTAAAAGTTGAGCTTTAGCTATTGACTTGAAGTTTACTTCAGGTGTTATCATTGTTCAAAATACAAAAGGAGCGGTGTTTTATGAAGTATCGTAAACTCGGAAGGACAGGGCTCGAGGTCAGCGAGATCGGCCTCGGCTGTGAAGGTTTTGTTGATAAAGATGAGGCGTTCTGCCTCGAACTTATGGAAAAGGCGCTGGAAAACGGCGTTAATATCGTTGATATCTATACATCAAACCCCGATGTTCGCCGCAATATAGGCAAGGCACTCAAGGGCAGGCGCGAAAAGATGGTCATCCAGTCGCATCTGTGCTCGGTGTGGAAAGACGGCCAGTATAAGGCCACGCGCCAGATCGACGAGGTAAAGGAAGGCTTTGAAGAGATGATGAGCCTGCTGGATACTGATTACATCGATATCGGCATGATCCACTACATCGATTCGGAAAAGGTCTGGGATGAGGTGGCAAACGGACCCGTTATGGAATATGCTCTCGAACTCAGAAAACAGGGGAGCATCAGGCATATCGGTGTCAGCAGCCATAACCCCAAGGTCGCATTGAAAATGATTGAAAGCGGCCTTATCGAAGTTCTTATGTTCAGTGTAAACCCCTGCTATGACCTCCAGCCCGGTGATGAGGACCTTGAAAAGCTTTGGGCCGATGAGAGTTACGAAAAGCAGCTTGTTAATATGGATCCCGAGCGTAAGGCTCTGTATGAGCTATGCGAGCGCGAAGGGGTCGGCATCACAGTCATGAAGGCTTTTGGAGGCGGAGATCTGCTGGGCAGTGATTCGCCTGCAGGCGTTGCTCTCACCGTAAATCAGTGCATTCATTATGCACTCACACGTCCCGGTGTTGCTTCTGTCATGTGCGGCGCACGCACAGTTGCCGAGCTTGAGAAGAGCCTAGAGTATGTTGATGCCTCTGAAGCGGAACGCGACTATGCATCGGCTCTGGCGTCCTTCCCCCGTATCAGCTGGGTGGGTCACTGCATGTACTGCGGTCATTGCGCGCCCTGTCCTGTAGGTATCAGGGTAGCCGATGTTACAAAGTTCCTGCATCTGGTAAAGGCTAAGGGTGGTATGCCCGAGGCTGAACGCGAACATTATGCGGCGCTTGAGCATCATGCCGGTGAATGCCTGCAGTGCGGAGCCTGCGAAGGTCGCTGTCCCTTTGGAGTAAAGGTAATAGAAAATATGCAGGAGGCGGCACGTGTCTTTGGAATGTAACAATAAGAAAAAGAAGGTTCTTATCATAGACGGGCAGGGGGGCGGCATAGGCCGCCAGCTGACCCTTGCGCTTAAGCAGCTGGAGGCCGACATCGAGATCACCGCTGTGGGCACTAATGCCCTTGCCACATCCAATATGCTCAAGGCCGGGGCCGACAACGGCGCCACCGGCGAGAACGCCGTTATCGTTGGCTGCCGCAAGGCTGATATTATAGTAGGCCCTATAGGTATAGCTGTGGCCGACTCGCTGTTCGGAGAGGTTACACCGAAGATGGCCCTTGCAGTAGGCCAGAGCAATGCCGTAAGGGTGCTTATTCCGGTAAACCACTGTGATAACATGATCGCCGGAGTGGGGGACATCCCAATGGCAAAGCTGGTGGAGAATGCCGTCGAGCTGGTTTGCCGTAATATATGAATAATGCAAAAAAGGGAGGCTGCGGCCTCCCTTTTTTCAAATGCTGGACAATTTAAAATCATGCTAAAGTGTTGGATAAATATTTGTATAGGCTATTGACATTATTTGAATAAATACTATAATTATGTTAAAGATGCTTGTGATAATCATGGAGTAAAAGCTCGATTTTGTGTAAAGTGCCGTCAAAACCGGGTCTTTTTTTTCTATGTTGCAAAAGCTATCTTTGATAATTACAGCTTTTGGCTGTATTTAAAATGAAAAAGGAGGAAAGAAAGTGAGTAAGAAGAATTACAGAGCGCTCCTGAGCATGATGCTCGCAGTGTTTATGCTGCTGCCTTCCGTTGCCGGTATGGTACAGGCTGCACCTCAGGTAAATGAAGAACTTCTTCAGAGCGCAGAAATGGTCTCTCACGAAAACAGAGAATCCGGCATGGTCGGTTTCAACGGCGAATATGCTCTTGATGAAGATGAAGAGCAGGTTTCGGTAATCGTTGAGCTCCAGAGCCAGCCCGCTGCTCTTGTTGAGGCTATTGCTGAAGTAAACGGCGAGAAGCTCAACGAGACAACAGCTCAGCTCGAGGCTAAGGCCGAGGCTGATATGGATGCTCTGATCGAGGCACTCGAGGGTATTGATTATGAGATCACCACCGAGTACGACACAGCCTTTAACGGCGTTGCAGTCACAGTTCCTGCATACGCAGTTGAGATGCTGGCTCACCTGCCCAATGTATTTGCAGTATACCCCAATGAGGTATATGAGAATGTAACAGGTGCTGACGAAGCAGAAGATTTCATCGAAGGTATGGGCGACAGCCACGAATACTACAGCGATGTTCCTTCTCTTGGCCTGACAGGTAAGGGCGTAACAGTTGGTATCATCGACACAGGTGTCGACTATAAGCATCCCGACCTTTCCGATTCGTTCGGCAGCACACGTCCCAGCGGCGAGCCTCTTGACGAGGCAGACCTGATCGATGGCGTTTTCTACGGCAGAAACTACATCGAGGGCAACGGCCATGATGTCAACGATCCTTGGGATGACCAGGGTCACGGCACACACGTTGCAGGTACAGTAACAGCCAGCAACCACAATGAAGGCGGCATCAGCGCCCTCGGTATGGCTCCCGATGCAACCATCATTTCCTACAAGGTCATCAACGCAGCCGACAGCTGCTCGCTCGAAGACGTTGTAGCGGCTATGGAAGACGCAGTTGAAGACGGCTGCGAGATCATCTCCATGTCTCTCGGCTGGAGCGGCATCAACGATGCTGACCACGGCACAACAACAGCGATGAACAGCCTGGCTCTGCAGAACGAAGACGTTCTCTTTGTAGTCTGCGCAGGTAACTCCGGCCCCAACAACTTCAAGGTATGGTCGCCCGGCACATCGCCTCTGGCTCTTACAGTAGCCAACGCACAGATCCCCTCGGCTGACCGCCAGCTCACCATCACACGCGATGGCGAAACAGAAGGCGATAAGGTCGGCCTCATCCGTTCCGACTGGGCTGACGAAGTCATCCACAACGAGGACGGCACATTCGGTCTCGAAGCTCTGAAGGCTGACGAGAACGGCAGCTATAAGATGGTTCTGGTTCCCACAGTCGACGGCACAAAGCTCGGCACAGGTACATTTGCTGAGTACGAAGCTCTGATCGGTGAGAACACAGCTGATTACGAAGGCACACTGTTCGTAGTAGAGCGCGGTGTTTCCTTTGACCAGCATGTATGGAACCTGCAGGATCTTGGTATTGAAGGCGCAGGCGTTGTAGTAGTCAACACAGCTGCAAGAGAGAATGACTTTGAGAACATCTCCTGGTGGTAGGGCTACTATCAGAACTATATGCCTATCTTCACAGTTCAGTACACACCCGGTCAGGCTCTGATCGAAGGTCTTGAGCTGAAGACAGCTTATAACTTCAAGTTCACGGATGCTGAGCCTCTGACAACATCGGTTGCCAACGGCGCAGACCTGTTCCCCAGCTCTGACACATCCAGAGGCCCCGTTTCCGAGAAGTTCTACCTGAAGCCCGATCTGTCGGCTCCCGGCAAGGCTATTATCTCGACATATCCCGCTTGGCTCGCAGGCGAGGAAGGCGAGTATGACTATGCTTACACAGCAATGAGCGGCACATCGATGGCTACACCTCATGTTTCGGGCTTTGTTGCTCTGATGAAGGAAGCATATCCCGAACTTACAGCTCTGCAGCTCAAGTCTCTGCTGGTCAACACAGCTGACTACATGGCATTCGGCGACGAGATCAGCCGCTATGCAGTCGGTAACGGCATGATCGATCCTGTTGCAGCTTTCGAGGCAGCAAAGGATATGGTCACCATCACATCGGCCAACCAGTATGCTTACAATAACGACGGCCTCGACACAACAGTTGAGACACCCGTTATCAGCTTTGGCGGCCTGACAAAGAACTTCATGACAGAAGACGTAACCGAAAAAGTTACAGTCACAGTCAAGAATGAAGGCACAGAGGCTCACACATATGCTCTCAGCCTGTATAACCCCACACACGCATACCACAACGACAGCACAAATGCTGAAGATATCGAAGGTATCTTCTCGCTGAGCGCCGAGACAGTCACAGTCGAGGCAGGCGGCACAGCTACATTCGACCTGACAGCTGTTATCCCCGCGGATGCAGAGATCGGTTCTTACGAAGTAACAGTAGTCCTCGAAGAAGACGATGCAGTTCTGTCGATCCCCGCAGCTCTCTACATCACAGAGCTGACACCCATCGCTAACAATGCTGTTAACGACAGATGGACATACCTCCATACATCGGTATACTCCTCCGGTGAGTATATGCAGCTTCCCGGCTACAGCGAGTTCGGTTCCGACCGTTCTTACTTCCAGTTCCGTTTCAGCGATGGCTCCATCGAGTCCTGGCAGCCCATGCTGCTCGACATGGAGGGCAATGTAGTCGGTACACTCGACAATT
>JAFOHJ010000109.1 GCA_017421885.1 Clostridia bacterium | reverse complement strand
TCTAATATAATATCAGTTAGTTTTTCAGACTTGTGAAATAAATAAAATAACCGAAAGGAAAGCTTTATCATGAATGTTAATGAAATGAAAGCAGCTGCATGTGCAGTTATCGACAAGCACGCAGAAGACATCATCTCCCTGGGCGATTCTATTTTCCAGGAACCCGAACTGGGCTATAAGGAATTCAAGACAGCCGAGAAGGTAAAGGCTCATCTCGACAAGCTCGGCCTCGAATATAAGGATAAGGTTGCCGTAACAGGTATCGTCACACCCTTCAAGGGCCGTGACCACAAGGCTCACCTCGCTATCATGGGCGAGCTGGATGCCGTTCTGGTTGCTGACCATCCTCAGGCTGACCCCGTAACAGGCGCAGCTCATGCATGCGGCCACTTCGCACAGGCTGCTGCAGTCGTCGGCGTTGCATACGCGCTGAAGGAATCGGGCGTTATGGAAGAGCTGGACGGCGACATCACACTGATGCACGTTCCTGCTGAGGAGTTCGTAGAACTCGAGTGGAGAAAGAAGGACCTGATCGATACACAGGGCGCAGTTAAGCTGCTCGGCGGCAAGCAGGAGTTTATCCGTCTCGGCGTTTTTGATGATGTTGACATGATGGTCATGCAGCATTCTAGAGCTACAGAGGATGACGAGAACCCCACTGCTATCAAGGCTGATGCAGGCGGAACAGGCCTCGGCTTCCACGGCAGAATGATCCAGTACCTCGGCAAGGCTTCCCACGCTGCAGCTCCCCATATGGGCGTTAACGCTCTGAAGGCTGCTCAGATCGGTCTGTTTGGTATCGACGCACAGCGTGAGACATTCCAGGATAAGGACGGCATCCGTGTCCATCCCATCATCACAAAGGGCGGCGACCTGGTTAACGTAGTTCCCGCTGATGTCCGCATCGAGACATATGTCCGCGGTCTGTCGGCTGATGCTGTTATGTCGGCTTCCGAGAAGGTTGACCGTGCATTCATGGCCGGCGCATATGCAATGGGCCCCGAGTGCCAGTGCATCATCACAAAGCTCCCCGGCTACATCATTCCTTGGGAGAGCGAAGAGCTGAAGGACGTCGTATATGACAACCTGAAGTATGTATGGGGCGAAGAGAACGTTAAGCGTAACGGCGGCGGCGGCTCGACCGACGCATCCGATGTATCGGTCATCATTCCCACAGTTCACTTCAACAACGGCGGCGCTAAGGGCATCGGCCACGGCAATAACTACTGCGTAGGCAACCCCGAGTACATTTATCTGAATGCTGCAAAGGGTCTGGTATGCACAGCTATCGATCTGCTGGCAAACGGCGCTGAGAAGGCTCTCCATGTTAAGGAGAACTTCAAGCCCTTCATGACAAAGGAGCAGTACCTGACAGAATGGTGCGGCCTCGAAAAGGGCAAGGATTTCTAATATAGATCCGGATATACCAAAAGCCTCCCTTCGGGGAGGCTTTTTGTTTTTACGTATCTAAGGCTCCTTTGGGAAAGGAGCTGTCGGCCTTGTGCCGACTGAGGTTTGGCATAGAGCATTTACGGGAAATGTACGACCCCTCCATTCTTGTTGACTTTACAACCATCAAGTATGGAGGGATATGGTGGTTTTCAGCAAACACACCGTACCAAACACCCGTCAGGCTACGCCTGCCACCCTCTTTCCCAAAGAGGGCTAAGCCGTGAGGGGCTCCCTTGGCTCGTACTTTGGGAGAATACCAATAACAAAAGCCCCGCCATCAGGCAGGGCTTTGAAATGTAACTTAGTCATCAGGAGTAATGGGGGTATCGGGCACCATGGGCAGCGGAGTGTCAGGCACCGGTGTGACGGGCTCGGGAGCAGGTGTACTGGGTTCGGGAGTCGGGGTCACAGGTGTCGAAGGCTCCGGTGTCGAGGGTGTTGTCGGAGTAGTGGGAGTTGTAGGCTCGGTTGCAGGAGGAGTCTCGGGCGGTACATAGTTGCCCGACTTCTCGGGAGACGAGGGATTCTCGAGGATCAGCTTATCGAGCTTCTTATAAACACTCTTGTTCTCGAAGGTGTTGGACACCAGCTTGCCGTTTTCGTAAACGAGGCGGTAGCTCTCGGTGGTATAGCCGGTATAGCCGTTGTTTTTGACCTTCTGTGTATCGACCTCGAGGGTCTCGTCGGTCTTGTATACGACCTCAAAGGGGGTCTTTGACAAGGTCTTTGTAGAGATCTCGACCTTCTTGCCGGTCAGGTTGGTGCCGATCAGCTTGACGGTCATGCTGTTGGAGCCATAGGAGACTTTGATCTTGATAGGATAGTCGGTGTCGTTGACGAAGCGGAAGTCCTTGCTGCCGTATACTACAGTCGCATCCTCGCCCAGGGGGACATAGGTGATCATGTAGCTGTGGTTGTAGCGTTCGGTGATTTTAAGGTCGGCATGGAGAGCCGCCGAATAGATTGTGGAGCTTACCTGGCAGATGCCGCCGCCTACACCGTCCTCGGTGGTGCCGGATACATAGACTGTGGCGTCCTTAAAGCCGCGCTCATAGGTCCTGGGGCCGACAGCCTTGTTGTACGAGAACTCGTCGCCGGGGTTGAGGATGATGTTGTTGCAGTGGTCACAGGCCAGCTTGACGTTTGTGGTTCTGCCCTTGAGGGAGGGATTGAAGCTGGAAGTGATCGAGCTGAGGGTGTGTGCAAAGAGATTCTTCTGGAACTCCTCCATCGACATGGTGGGTTCGGTAAAGGTGACGGGAATGAGGAAGGTGTCGCTGTCGCCCGACTGCTCATAGGCCTTCTTCGCATCTTCAACCTTCATTTCAATGCCCTGCTGGGCGGGAAGAATGGTGTTGCCGCTGGGGTCATTTTCGAGGTCGAGCATGGGATTCTGGACTTCGCGGTCGATCTCGGCCTTGAGAGCCTCAAAGTCGATCTCGGCATGGCCTGCATCAGAGGGCAGGTCGATCTGCGAGAAATCCATCTCTTCCAGTTTGGGAATGAGGCGCTCGGAGATGTCGCTTGACGAAACATTGGCGGCCTCGTCGCCCTTGACCACTTCAACGCCCTCTTCGGTGATCTCATAGCTGAACTCGGTGGCCGAACGGCTCAGGTTGACAGCGGCCTGCTTGACAGCGGCATCCAGCTTGGCTTCGTCGTATTTGATAGATACGGGAATCTCGATGGTCTCGCTGTCATTGCCGAAGAGGCGGTTCCAGAGCGACATGCTGCCGGCTTCATATGCTTTGTCAGCAATGGCTTCGACGTCGTATTCGGCGCCGATATCGTCAAGAGAGAAGCTGTGTTCATTATCGAGGAAGGTGACCTTGATCTCATCTTTGAGAGGATTCTGATCGGCAACAGCCTGAACTGCCGAGGTCAGTTCTTCACGTGTGAGCTCGGTCATGGTGTTGCCGAGCACGCTTACACTGGCGGTTATCTTGCCTCTGTCTTTGGTGAGGCCCATGAAGGTGATACCGATGAGGCCGACTGCGAGAGCCAGTATGACGGCACCTCCGATGATAACGCCCTTCTTATGAGGGGCAGAGTGCTTGAGTTTACGCAATTTTATACCTCCGTAAAATAACTTATGAAGTTAAAATATGTATTGCCTGTAAAGGGCACTAATATTATATTACAATGCCATGGTTTAAGGCAATTACTAAATGGTTACAATTATAAGGGGAGAAAAAGCCTCTCCCGTAAAAGGGAAAGGCTTTGAAAGTATATCATTCGGCTGTATCTTCGGTAGCTTCTTCGGATGCTTGCTCTCCGGCAGGATAAAAGAGCTTCTTCATCATGCGGTCTTCAGCGGGATAGAGCTCGTTGAAGAAAGCCTCGCTGCCGATCTCAGTTACATAGAAATCGGTGTTGATGTTATCGGGATTAACAACCTCCTGCCACCTCTGCATCATCTCAAGGTTGCTCTTCTTGGCCTTCTTGCTGTGATCGGAGAGGAAAGCTGTCTCTTCGCCGTCGATCATGAGAATGCCGGGATAGCAGCTAGTCTTGCCAAACTGATTGGCTTCGACCCACAGCAGTGTGATTCGTCCGTCGTTGCTCTCAGCACGGTAAAAGCCGTTGTCGTTGCCCTTCTTGAAGAGCATGCTGAGGAAGGATGTACCCTTTCGCTTCTTGTCAATAAGTGAAGGGGTGCAGTTTTTGTTCTTTGCCATTTATATCTGATCCTTTCAGGTGTCATTTCGTGCCAATAAAGTATACCACATATATGGGTATCGCCGCAAGAGGTAGGGAATAAGCAAAAAAACAGCCCGAATATCACATCGGGCTGTTAATGGATGTTATTTCTGTTTGTGTTGGGCTTACTGCTGCTCCTCGCTGAGCTCGGCACGGCAGGCGGCACAGATGTTTTTCTGCTTGAAGGTAACGACCTTCTTGTTGCTGCCGCAGAAAACACATGTAGGCTCATGCTTGCGGAGAACGATCGACTGGCCATCGACATATATCTCTACGGGATCTCTGAGGTCGATGTTAAGAGTCCTGCGGAGCTCGATGGGGAGTACGATACGGCCCAGCTCGTCTACTTTTCTTACGATACCTGTTGATTTCATTTGGATATGTACCACCTTTCAGTTTTATTGTTACCTTTATTTTACTTTAAATGTAATTTAATGTCAACGAAAAAGCGGTTAAAATCTTCTCGTGAAAAGAGAAAAAAGTTGGGCAAAATGACGAAACTACGAGAAAAATATGTCGATAAATGCGGGAAATCGTCACATTTTTGACAAAAGAAGATCAGAGTTCCTGAGCCTCTTTGTAAAGGGCGTTTTTGGAAACGCCGTATTTCTGCGATACTGTTTTTACGGCTGATGACAGCTTGGTTCCCTCGTCGACAAGTGCCTGTACCTCTGAGAGCATCATCTCCATTGTGGGAACACCTTCCATAAGTTCTTCTTCGGTGGGGACCCATCCGCCGATGATCAGTACGAACTCGCCCTTGGGAGGGGTCTCGGTGTATTTCTCGATGGCGGCGGCAATGGTTGTGCGCACAACCTCTTCATGCATCTTGGTCAGCTCACGGCAGAGGGCAATGGGACGGTCGCCGTAATATTCAAGCATATCCTCAAGGGTGCGCAGCAGCTTATGGGGTGCTTCGTAGAAGACCATGGTGCGCTTTTCGCGTGCTGTTTCCTTAAGATGCTCAAAGCGGCTCTTCTTGGAGGTGGAGAGGAATCCCTCAAAGCAGAAGCGGCCGCAGTCCATGCCCGAGATAGACAGGGCGGTGATGATAGCGCTGGGGCCGGGGACCGACACTATCTCGATGCCCTCATTTCGGCAGATATCAACAAGGTCGGTGCCGGGGTCGGAGATGGCCGGAGTGCCGGCATCGGTAATAATGGCGCAGCTCTCGCCTTCGAGGATGCGCGACGCGATATACTGGCCCTTCTGGCGCTTATTATGCTCGAAATAGCTTACCTGAGGCTTTTTGATGCCGAACTTGTTGAGAAGCTTGGCGCCGACACGGGTGTCTTCGGCGGCGATAAAGTCGACTGTGTTCAGGGTTTCGACGGCGCGGGGTGAAAAGTCGCCAAGGTTTCCGATAGGTGTGGCAACAACATAGAGTTTACCTTGCATTTTATTTATCCTCCGTATTCAAGCGGTATATTTCTTCAAACTCAGGTGTTTTCTGCCCGTCCCTGCGCAGGATAAGGGAGGGAAGGATATTAAGGCCCATGCCTCCGCCCTTGCGTGCCTCGATCAGCAGCAGGCAGGGAGCCTTTTGATCGGTGGGGAAGACAAGACGCATGACCTTGGGCTCCAGTCGGTTCTGCCTCAGGGCCTCGAAGAGGTCGGCCATGCGGTCGGGCGGATAGCAGACATAGAATCTGCCGCCCCACTTGAGGGCCTTTGATGCGGCGCGGCAGACATCTCCGATGTCGCCGGTGCTTTCGTTTCTCGCTCTTGCGATGGCCTCGCTGGGAGAGGAGAATCCCCTTGTGGGAGCAAAGTAGGGCGGATTGGAGATGACCACCTCGAAGCGGTCGCACAGATCGCTGCCCAGCTCGCGCATATCGCGGCAGATGATCTCGCCGCGGTCGGATAGCCCGCAGTTCACAAGGTTTTCGGCCGCCAGCTCGGCCGCGCCTTCGGTTATCTCGAGGCCTACGCCCGTGCAGCCGCGGTTACGTATAAGGGCGATCATTGTAAGAACGCCAATGCCGCAGCCGAGGTCGAGGAAACGCTCGCCTTTTTTCACATTAAGAAATGCGCCGAGGACAACGCTGTCCTGCGACAGTTTGAAATAACGGTCGTCCTGAATAATGGGATGACCGGGGAAAAGATAGTTTTCGTGGCGCAAAAGATGGCCCTCCTATGTTTAATAATTAGATTATAGCACAAACTATCAGAAACTCAAAACAGAAGAGGTTTTTGATATGGAAAGAAATAAATATCTTATGCGTGCCTGCGCCATCCTTGCTGTTCTGGCTTTTGCGCTTTCGATGGCAATGCTCTATCCCTCCCGGGCGGCCACATACCGCAGGGGATCGTCGGGCAGCACTGTGCGTAATATTCAGCAGCGGCTTAAAAACTGGGGTTATTATACCGGCGCTGTGGACGGTATCTATGGTAGCAGGACTGTAGAGGCGGTTAAGTACTTTCAGCGTAAAAACGGCCTTACAGCCGACGGCGTGTGCGGAAATGCCACCCTCAGAGCGCTGGGCATCAGCACAGGCACATCGTCGGCCGGGGCGGGCAGGCAGGACGACCTCTACCTGCTGGCCAAGATGATCTCGGCCGAGGCGAGAGGCGAGCCCTATGTAGGTCAGGTGGCGGTGGGGGCCGTCATTCTCAACCGGGTGCGTCATCCCTCCTTTCCCAACAGCATAGCCGGGGTGCTTTATCAGCCGGGAGCCTTCACCGCCCTCTCAGACGGCCAGTTCCGTCAGGAGCCGGGTGAGGAGAGCCGAAGGGCGGCGCAGGATGCCATGAACGGCTGGGACCCCACCGGAGGAGCCATATATTACTATAATCCTGCCAAGTCCACCAGCTCTTGGATATTCAGCCGCGAGACCATAATGACCATCGGAAAACACGTTTTTGCCAAATAAAAGACGTTTAACAGTTAAGGAGTTTTTTGGCATTTAACCGAGCGTTTCACCTTGACAATGTGCCGTTTGGGAGATAGAATATAATTTGTTAGGATATTGCTTATTGGGTCTTTCTATATAGATAAATATAGCCTGACGATAGGCAAGCTTGATATTTTATAATTCTCCAAGGAGGAAACGCAATGCCGGATTTTGGAACGATTCTTTGGATCGTTGCTGTGCTGGCGGCGGCTTTTATTGGCGCATTAGCGGGTTATCTTTATCGTAAGAATATCGCTGAAAAAGAGATAGGAAGTGCCGAGGACGAGGCTACAAGGATCGTCAACGAGGCAATAAAATCGGCCGAGGCCAAGCAGCGTGAAGCTGTTCTTGAGGCTAAGGAAGAGATCTATCGAGCCAAGACTGAGTTCGATCGTGAAACGAAAGAACGTAATCAGGACCTGAAGAAGCAGGAGCGCAGGCTCACTCAGAAGGAAGAGGCCATCGACAGAAAGTACGAGTCCATCGAACAGAAGGAAGAAAAGCTCAACAAAAAGCTCAAGGAAAACGAAGAGCTTCAGGAAGAGATCAGAAGCATAAAGAAGAGTCAGCTCGAAATGCTTGAGAAGATCTCGGGCCTGACAGTTGAGGATGCCAAGAAGCTGATCATCGACCAGATCGAGGAAGACGCAAGGCACGATGCCGCCATCAAGATCAAGGATATCGAGCGTCAGCTTAAGGAAGACAGCGACAAAATGGCTCGCGAGATCATTTCTCTTGCCATCCAGCGCTGCGCTGCCGACCATGTAAGTGAGGCTACCGTTTCGGTAGTACCTCTGCCCAACGATGAAATGAAGGGCAGGATCATCGGCCGTGAGGGCCGCAACATCCGCACCCTTGAAAACCTCACAGGCGTCGACCTTATCATCGACGACACCCCCGAGGCCATCACACTCTCCAGCTTTGACCCCGTCAGACGCGAGGTCGCAAGGCTCAGCCTTGAGAAGCTTATCCTTGACGGACGTATTCATCCCGCCCGCATCGAGGAGACTGTCGAGAAGTCGAAGGCCGAAGTCGAGAGCGTCATCAAGAAGGCTGGCGACAATGCCCTCTTCGAGACCGGCGTTCACGGCGTACATCCCGAGATCGTCAAGTTGCTGGGCCGCATGCGCTACCGCACCAGCTATGGTCAGAACGTCCTCAACCACTCTATCGAGGTCGCTCACATCGCAGGCCTGCTGGCCTCCGAGCTGGGTGCCGATGTTACACTGGCAAAGCGTGCCGGCCTTCTGCATGATATCGGCAAGGCTGTCACACACGAGATGGAAGGATCCCATGTCAACCTCGGCGTTGATATCGCAAAGAAGTATCGCGAGAGCCAGGAAGTCATCCATGCCATCCATGCTCATCATGGTGATGTCGAGGCTCAGAGCATCATCGCCTGCCTCGTACAGGCTGCTGATGCTATTTCGGCTGCACGTCCCGGCGCACGCCGCGAGAACCTCGAAGCTTACATCAAGCGTCTTGAGAAGCTTGAAGAGCTTGCAAGCGGCATGAAGGGTGTAGACAAGTGCTTTGCCTTCCAGGCAGGCCGCGAGGTCCGCATCATCGTCAAGCCCGAGGAGGTCAAGGACGAAGATATGGTCCTGCTGGCACGCGAGCTCTCGGTCAAGATCGAGAACGAGCTCAGCTATCCCGGCATGATCAAGGTACACGTTGTCCGCGAGACAAGAGCTGTAGATTACGCAAAGTAAGAAATATTCAAAAGCCACAGGAGCAAAGCCTGTGGCTTTTGTTTATTTTAGTGGCTTCCTTTAGCCAATGTAGCAAGCCAAACACCCGTCAGGCTTCGCCTGCCACCCTCTTTCAAAAGAGGGCTAAGAAAACAGCTTCCGCATCCAAGG
>JAFOHJ010000016.1 GCA_017421885.1 Clostridia bacterium | reverse complement strand
TTCAGCCAGATCCCCGATTATACACTGGTTCAGAGCGTTCCCGAAGGCGGCAAGGCTGTTCGCCCCGTCGTTCACACCTATAAGTATGCTCTGCCCGGCGACGAGCACGTTGCCGAGGCTCAGTTCCTCATGTATGACATGGCAACATCGGAGATGAAGGAGATCGCCGTTCCCAAGACCAATCTCTCCTTCGGTGCGCCCATCAACGACCGCCTTTCGATGATCGAATGGTCGGACGAGGGCAACATTGCCGCGTGCTATGTTATGAACCGCGGCTGCACAAAGGCCGAGATCTATACCATCGACACAGCCACACTTGAAACAAAGCTGCTTTTCACCGAAGAGAGCGACACATTCCTCTTCTTCGACCATCACCACATTCTCAATGCCGGCAGCCCCATGCAGGAAGACTTCTCGGCAAAGACATTTGTCATCTCCGAGAAGATGGGCAAGCTTATGTGGATGAGCGAGCGCGACGGCCAGTTCGATCTGTTCGACTATGACCTCGAGGACGGCAAGTGCCGCCGCCTGACCGACGGCGACTGCTGCGTACGTCAGATGCTGCACCTCGATGAGGAAAAGCACATTCTCTATTTCTCGGCATCGGGCAGAGAACCCGGCGTCAATATCTATCAGAGATATATCTATAATGTTGACCTCGACAGCCTCGAAGTTAAGCTCATGTGCTATGAGAAGGGCGACCACAACGCATTCTTCGCCCCCGAAGGCGCATACTTTGCGGCATCCATCTCTTCCTTCGACAATGCTCCCGCACACCGCATTTTCGACATCACCGACGGCATGGCCATCGGCACACTGAGTACAGCCGATGTATCGCGCCTCGAGGATATGGGCTTCACCTATCCCATCCCCTTCAAGGCCAAGGGCGACGACGGTGTGACCGATATTTACGGTGTAATGTATATGCCAAATCAGTTCGACCCCACCAAGAAGTATCCCGTCACCGAGTATTACTACGGCGGCAACCAGACAACACGCGCACCTCAGACCTTTGCCGAGACAATTGATAACCTGGGCTTCACACCCTGCTTCTCGGCTATGAACTTTATCACAGTCGTCATCGATGGCCGCGGCACACCTCTGCGCGGAAAGGCCTTCCACGACTATGGCTACAACAACATGGGCGACTGCGCCGGCCTTAAGGACCATGTCGCGGTTATCCGTCAGCTGTGTGAGAAGTATCCCTTCATCGATCCCGACCGTATCGGCGTATGGGGCCATTCGGGCGGCGGCTTTGCAACTCTCCACTGCCTTGTAGACCATCCCGAGCTCTATAAGGTCGGCGTTTCCACAGGCGGTAACCACAGCCAGGAGATCTATTCGGCCGAGTGGTCGGAGCGCTATATGGGCAAGTTCGACCGCGAACTCTGGGAAGCTCAGAATGCCGAGTATAATGTAGATAAGCTTGAGGGCAAGCTGCTGCTCATCCACGGCGAGCTGGATGACAACGTACATCCCGCATCTACCATGCGTGTTGTCGATGCGCTTATCAAGGCCGACAAGGATTTTGACATGCTCATCATGCCCAACCTGCATCACACGATGAGACATCACGACTATTACCGCCGCCGCGTTCTTGAGTATTTCGCAAAGAATCTCTAAGAGATGGAGCGGTTTGAGTATACGGTAACTCCCGAGGACGAGGGACTGTCCCTTGGAAAGCTGGCAAGGCAGCGCCTTCGCGTTTCGGCGGCGCTGCTGCGTCAGATCAAGCACGTTGAAAAGGGCATCCTGCTGGATGGCGAGGAGGTCTTTGTCAATGTGCTGCCCCGCGCAGGCCAGGTGATATCGCTGGCCGGAGGGCGCGAGGCGAACTCGAAAAACATCGAGCCCCAGAAGGGTGAGGTGGATGTGCGGTATGAGGACGAGCTTATGCTTATCGTCAACAAGCCGGGCGGAATGCCCGTACATACATCGTGGGGACATGAGCTGGGTACACTCTCAAATTATGTTGCCGGGATGTTTGAAGATAGGGGCGAGCCCTTTGTCTTTCGCGCCATAAACCGCCTCGACAGCGGCACCAGCGGCCTTATGTGCATCGCGAAGAACAAATACGGCGCCGCCCTGCTGGGCCGGGCGCTGGACAGAGGCGACATCGAGCGCCGCTATTATGCCGTGTGCGAAGGCGAGGTCGAGCCTCCCTGCGGCACCATCGACCTGCCTATAGGCAATGCCGAGGGCTTTGGCATCAAGCGATGCATCGACCATGAAAAGGGCAAGAGGGCGGTTACCCACTACCGCACCGTCAGCCGAAGCCGCGGGCGCAGCCTTATGGAGATATGCCTTGAAACGGGGCGCACCCATCAGATAAGGGTGCATTTCTCCCATATCGGCCATCCGCTGGTGGGCGACTTCATGTATGGCACCGAAATAGAGGGGTTTGACCGCTTTACACTGCACTCGTACAGCATAAGGATAGCCCTGAAAGACCGAGTGGTCGAGCTGCAGACGGCTCCTCCCGAGGAGTTCGGGCAGTTTATCGATCTTCCGCCAACCGAGCAGGAGTGAGTCTATGAATAAAAAGACCGTTATAAAGAATATTTCCCGGGTAAGGAAGTTTGCCGGCCGCCCCAGAAAGAAGATACCTCTGCGCGAGGCGGTAAGCGAACAGAGCCTTGGTGCCGGCGGTATCGCATATGAGCTGGCGGAGCTGGGAAACGAGCATTTTGGCAGAAATGTCGATGCCACCCGTGCGGCTGCGGCTGCGGTGGTGGCCGAAAGCGGCTGCGGCGCCCTTGTGGCCTTCGAGGTGGATGCCGATATGAATAAGATCGTTGAAGCGGCCTGCCTCATATCGCAGTATCTTTCGGGCATAGGCGGAAAGCTTGAATACACCCTGCTTGAAAAAGTCGTCGATCTCGGCCTGCCCGAGGCCGACCTTTATATAAGCAATCTCAGAAAAAAGGAAACTAAGTAAATGGAAAACAATATTTATCTTATTATGGGCCTGTGCGCGCTGATTCTCGTATGGGAGATCTCGGCCATGACCTTCACAAGAAGCAAGGTCAAGGTATCGGCGGTCGTTCCCGGACAGAAGCTGGGCATGGCGCTGACAGTCCTTGCCTGCATTGCCATCGTATGGCTGAGATGGGGCATCGGCACAATGCAGCTGATCCTTATCGGCGAGCTGGCGCTGGCTTGCGGCCTTATCTTTGCGATAAAGCACGGCCTCAGCGATTACGGTATGTATATCAACGGCTGGAGCACACCTTATAAGGAAATGAAGTATTACGACTTCGAGCGCAAGGATGGCGAGTTCAACCGCATCCGCATCAGCTGCACCAAGAAGGATGTAACACTGATGTTCACAGACAGCAATGTCGAGCTGGCATATGCATACTTTGAGAAGTATCAGGTTCCCGACATGGAGGGCTATAAGATGCTGCTCCGCAAGAAGGAAGCCGAAAAGCAGAGAAGCAAGAGAAGATAACATTAAACCCCCGGCGGTTCATTCCGCCGGGGGTTCGCTTTTGATAGTTTTGCCAGTGTATGGAAAAGTGAACAATTATATGTTATGATTAATAAAAATCGCGAAGTTTACAGGCCATATTATAAACTAATAATGGGGGTAAGTTGTGATGGAGAAAAAGAATAGATTTGGAGAGTTGATTTCCAGTGCAGGAAAGAATGCCAAAAATCTGTTTGATAATGCTGTTCAAGCTGTTGATCAGAATGATGATGGCAAGTTCAACTTCTCGGATATTGCTGAAATCGCAGAAAATGTTGGCGATGCAATGAAAAAGGGAACACAGGTAGTCAAAGATGGTGCTGAAGAAAAAGCCAGACAGCTTGAATTAAAGGCATTGCAGCCAATCTTTTCGGACTCGCTAGACAGCGCAGATTTCTTTATGCCTAAGTTTATAAGGGTAACCGAGCGAGATAAAAGACACGCTGAGAGCGAAGTGTGTCAGGGGTCTATAGGATATTCGTCGGATCAGAAGGGGCTTCGTTTTATAAATCTTTTCAGAGATTCACTTGAAGCATTTGGATTGGCATTTTATCCGGATAATGAAAGTGAGTTTTATTACGTTGATCCCAGCGATAGAGATAGGTATATCGCACTGGATGAGTATTTCAGCTATTTGAAGATCGCCAGAGTGAATGAACTTCAAAAGATCGCACAGGACCTTGGAGCAAAGCACTTTAAGGTTACATACATGGAAGAAAAAACCGCCTTTTCTGAAAAGAATGGAAAAATCGGGATAAATCTTAAAGGCGTTGGTAATTCTGAGGGGAAGCGTGAAATTACGGAAAAGAAATACGACAAGATAGAAATTGCTGCCGAAATGGAATGCCCCGGACATGAACCCATGAAACCTCAGCTTAAATATATGCAGCGTGACCCCAGTATTCAGACACTTGTTGCAATGAGGATGGATGAAAGTGCGCCGTTAATGCGGCAGAAGTTCATGCTCAAGATGAGCAATTCTTCGGGAATAAAAGAAGCTGATGCTGTAAAGATAGATGCTGTCCTGAAAGGTCTTAAATATTCAGGTAATACTACAGTAGAGAGTGAAGCTAAGAATGAAGCCAGAAGATATCTTGAATACGAGATAGAGTTCTAACATTAAACCCCCGGCGGTTCGTTCCGCCGGGGGTAGTTTTATCATTCGTCCAGAAGGGCGAGGACATCATTTATAAGCTCAACAATACTCTTTGTTCCGTCGAGGATCATCTTCTTGCCCTGGAAGGCAAAGAACATCTTCTCGTGGTAGCTGAGATAGGTGCCCACCTTATCGGTAGGCTGAGCGTAGGCCGAGGCCCACTTGATAAACTCGCGGCTCTCTTCATAAAGGTCGCCGCCCTCTTCGATGCGCTTGCCGAAGCGCTGCTTCTCGCGGCTTTCAAGGCGCTCCATGCGAACTTCCTCGGGCACCTTAATGAACAGAAGGATCTCAGCGTCGAGCTTGATCTCAGGGGCATATTCGTCGGGCTGTCCGTCGAATACATAGTGGGGAGCTTCTTTAAGTGCATCTTCAAGCATACGGGTTATCTTTTTTTCGGGGCGGCGAACGGTGTAGTCGCTGTCGGCCCAGAGATATTTATCGCCTTCGATGAGGGGAAGGTCGAAGAAGCCTGCCAGCATACCTGCAAGGGTCGTCTTTCCGGCACCGGGGCCGCCGATTATTTGTATTCTCATAATATTTCTCCTTTTTATCATCCCTTGTCCACAAGGAAAAGGTATTCATTTACATATATATCGCGGTAATTAAGGTTGCGCGAGCCTTTGAATGTATTATAGGTCGTATCGAAGACCTCCACCTTTCCTATCTGACCCAAAATGTCGCGCATCTCACCGGGACTGATGTATCCTTCGGAGTTGAAGGATACAAGAAGGAAGCGGGCAGGGATAGTCTGGCAGAGATCGGCAAGGGCCGGAGCCGCGCCGCTCTGTTTGTTATAAACCGAATGGTTCCAATCCTTGGGGATGCCCGAAATACGGCTGATATCGGTGGGTTCGGTATAGCCGTTTATAAGATTGAGCATGAAGTAGTTGGAACCGTAGGGATGCTGATTGTATGGGGGATCGATATAAGCAATGTCCACGGGCTCCATCGTTTGGGCCAGCTTGTTGGCATCCATCGTGGTGGCCTCAAAGGGGCGGTCGATTCCGCTCAGGATAGGATAGGGTAGAGAGATGGGGGCGCATATGCGCGAGAGGGCATTGCGTCCGCTGCCGCCATATGCTCCTAAACCGGTGCGGCGGTCTTTATAGAATCCTTTGAATACGCCCGAGGTGTTGCACTTGACCGAGGCCTCTGAAAGAAGAGGAGCGAGGAAAAAGGGGCGCAGGTGTTCGGGGGCGCGGCCGATGGCCGAGCGGCAGGTGTCGATATATTCGGCATTTTCGGGAGTATAGAAAACGCGTTCGCCCGGCTGGATATTCTCGGGATCCTTCGGAGAGTAGAGCCTTCGGATAAAGCCGTCGCCTACGGGATGCCTTTCCATGTCGCGCAGCAGTTCGGCATAGGCTTCGCGGAGATCAAGAGGTTCGCTTGCGAGATAACACAGCGCGATGGTGCGGCAGTAGTCCTCAAGGTCGTTTGACAGGATGAAGGATGCCCTCGGCTTCATGTAGCGCGAAACCACACCCGAGCCGGAGAACATATCGGCAAAGGTAAAGCTGTCTTTTTTCAGCTTGCGGCATATCTGATCCACCGCGCTTCCGATAAAGCCCAGCAAAGCGCGCTTGTTGCCCAGATATGTGATGAGCTGTTTTGTGAGATAAGGGTTGTTTTCCATATAGCGTTTTTCTTTCAAGTATAGGTTACCAGTTGATTATATCATTAAAAAGGTAAAAGAAAAAGCCACAACGGAATTCACCGATGCGGCTTTTTCAAGAAAAAGGAAAGAGAAGGTATTGGCATTTTTGATGGGATAAAGCAAAATGAATAGAAAAAAACAATAAAAAAAGACAGAAGCGCGTATCGACCCCACGGCCGATCGCCTCTGTCCATTAACCTGAAAGATTCCCCTTATAAAAGGTTGCCTCGTCGGTGCAGCATCGGGTGCTGCTTTTCAGAGAGTCGTCGAAACACGGTCCTTTTGCCTGAGAGCTTTCGCATTCCCCTTCGGCGGGCATATATTGCCTCTCTCCCGTATTTGTCATCCGACATATTGAGTTTTTACTTTATCCATAACCATGATAAACGATGAAGAAGCGGTTTGTCAATAGTCAATTTGGGGCAGCTGCCTTCTTGACAGATGAGGTATGTTTTTATATAATCCTATTCGGACAAGGGAGTAGTCGGCGCGAATGCGCGGCAATATCGACATACTAACGGCGTGTGCCGTTCGGTGTTGCCTTAAGATGAATTTCTGATGACGAGACTTGACCGTGGTTTTGCGCTGCGGTCAGGTCTTTTTTTGTTCTGCTGTCCATATAGAAAGATATGAAATGAGGAGAAGAAATGACACTTACCGAGCTTTTTATTCTGGCGGTGGGCCTTTCGATGGATGCTTTTGCCGTTGCCATGTGCAAGGGTCTTGCTCTTAAGCGAGTATCTGCGGGAAGCATGATCAAGGCCGGACTTTATTTTGGCGGATTTCAGGCGGGCATGCCTCTGATCGGATATCTGCTGGGCGTAAACTTCAGCGAGACCATTTCTGCCATCGACCACTGGATAGCCTTTGTTCTGCTGGGCTTTATCGGCATCAATATGATCCGCGAGTCGATGAGCGATGAAGAGGACAGCTGTGATGATGATATGGGTGTTAAGACCATGACGGTCATGGCCATTGCCACATCGATAGATGCGCTGGCAGTAGGTGTAACGCTGGCATTTCTCAGCGCGCCCATTATCCCTTCGGTAAGTTTTATCGGTGTCACCACCTTTACTCTTTCGGCCTTTGGTGTATGGCTGGGCAACAAGCTGGGCAGCAGCAATAAAATCAATGCCGAGCTGTGGGGCGGCATTATCCTTATTATTATAGGCACCAAGATCCTGCTGGAGCACCTGGGCTTCATCGGGTAAGGTGAAGGGGAAATATTGACATAAATGTATCTGTTTAGTATAATAAAGCTATAAGATGATTGGCTTTGCTCGGATACGGATATGTTTCGCCTCCCCGTTAAGGCTTTAATAAGAAAGATATAATAAGAGCGTATGAGCCAAAGAAGGGCTTATGCGCTTTTTTATTTCAGGAAGGAGTGAGCTGCTTGAAGCTTGAAGCAATTTTATGGATCATAGTGCCTTTTGTTCTGCTGTTTGTCGCGCAGATACCGCCTATTAAAAAGATAGTCACTCACAAATATACCAAGATCGCAGCTGTTATTTTGTTATGTGTGTTTCTGTTTGGGGTGTGGTTCGATTATATAGGTTATGACAGATATCTTGGAGAAAAGGCACTCGAGGCCGACTTGATCACAAAGGGCAGGGATCCGGATGATATTAATTCGATAGATCATGACTGGGACCTCAAGCATGGAGGAACTATCATGTACGTCATATATAAAGACGAACAGGCTCTTAAATATGTATATAGATATGACAGGAGCAGGGAAACGAAAAACTTTGAGTTTGTGAGAATAATGCATAACGAGTAAAATAAAAAAATCCCCGCAGATCTCTCTGCGGGGATTTCACATGGCGGGCGTGCGTGGGAATCGAACCCACCTAAGAAGCTATTAACCCCTATCACTGGTTTTGAAGACCAGGGGGTACACCAGCACCCATCCACACCCGTGTGGCATAATGCTAAAAAAGAATACCATGCCTTCCGGAAAAAATCAAGGGGTTTGAGAAAAATAGAATAAAAAATCTGAACTGTGGAAAAGTTGTTGAAAACACAGCCGAAAGATAAAACTGATTTGAGATATTTATTATTTTCGCCTATAAAGTAAAAATAATTCACAATCGGTTCGTTAAAAAGCCAAAAAAACCAACATAAAACGAAGAATTTTTTTCATTTAAGTTTGAAATATCTCTTTACAAACGGACGCATTATGGATAAAATAGAGATACAGCAAACCAAGAGAGTAGTTTGCCCAAAAATAGATATTTCAGGATGAAGTTCCCGGGAGAGAGCCGCAAGGAGCGGCCGCCGAAGAGGCAAGGCGCTGCGATGAGTCGTCGCAGAGGGTCGAAACTTTCAGGCAAAAGGACCGGTGACGGACTGATCTCTGAAGAGCTGCGAGCGACCTCATGCTTAAAGCGCCAAAGGAGCAACGGCGATCTTCGCCGGAATCTCTCAGGCCAAGGAACGGAGAAAAAGACTGTTTTAATTTGAGATGTCAAATTCAGTCGGTATTTCTTTTGAAGCACCGAGCCGCTTATTTTTTTGGCTGTGAGTATTCTTCGGAAGTGCGCAGACCATAATAAAAGGTGGAAAGAACTTTGGATTTCGTAATTGTAACAAACAACCCCCGTGTGCAGAGAGAGTATGGCTCGAAGTACTGCATCCTGTTTCAGGAGACTTCGTTCGACGAGGTTCTGTTCAAGGTGCGCGACATGGTCCACAAAGGGTACAAGCTTCTGACACATCCCCTGTCGGGCAGCGTAAAGCCCAATGAGACCCCGTACAAGAGCATTATGCTCACGGCAACAAGCGGCGGTAAGATCGACAATGACTCGGTGGTCATGATCGAAGATGCGATCGTAGTGGCAACGAGCCCCAAGTTCGACAAATACCGCGAACGCCAGAGTATTCTGGCACCCAGACATCTGGCTGACTTCCAGATGGTAGACTTCTTCCTGATCTCGGGCGGCATCGAGTCGGCCCAGACCGGATTGATGGTCTAAAACAAATAAGGTTTTCATTATTTGAAATACAATATAGTGATTGGAGGAAATTATCTTGAAAACTCTTGAGCTTGGTTATATCCACATCAAAGATATCGTCATTGGCTCTGAGTCGAAGATCGAAGATGGCGTTCTCTATGTAGACGAAGCTGCTATGAGAGCCCTGATCCTGGAGGA
>JAFOHJ010000108.1 GCA_017421885.1 Clostridia bacterium | reverse complement strand
GTTTCGCAGATTTGTATAATAACAATGCCGTAATCCTACTTGACAGAGGTAAAGACAAAGATTATAAAACTACAAGAGTTACTGATAACTTAGTAGCTATTATGAGCATCATGTCCGCAAGCATGGCAGGTGTTGGGATCGTCGGAAACGCATACGCGGGGGCCCTTGAGATTTTCGGGATGCTCGGGCATGGGGAGGGCATCCATATCGGCACGGAGGACAATATGTGGGCCTTCCCTGCCGGTTTCCAGACGGGCAATAAAGGCACAGTCGGTGACCATTTCGTGAGGCAGGCCAAGACGATCGCACACCGCGATGCAATAATCGCGTGTCTTATATTCCTTGCCGCCCAGCTCGGCAAAACGGTGTATCGTTCGGCGGTGTTCTATGACCAGGTCTTTTACCTGATCGGCATACTGCATTATCATAATTTATCCTCCAGTTCAGAGAGTATTTGTTATCTATCAGCTTAAGTATAAAATATTTGTCAGCCTCTTGCAAGAGGTTGACAAAATCGCCCTTTCCCATAATTGAGAAAGGGCGACTGTTGATCACATGATAAAACCTGCGACTACATAGAATACAAAGCTTACGACGGCAATGCCTACACAATAGGGTGTCTGTGTCTTTACATGATCGATGATATCGCATCCCGTTGTGGAGCAGGTCATGATGGTAGTATCCGAAATGGGAGAACAGTGGTCGCCAAAGATCGATCCGCCAAACATGGCACCTGCCACCAGAGGAATACTGGTGCCCATATCAAATGCCATGGGGAGAGCAATGACCGCCATGATAGCCATTGTACCCATCGAAGTGCCGGTAGCAAAAGAGATAAGCAAAGCAATGAGGAAGGTCAGTGCAGGCAGCAGAGCCGGATTGAGGAACTGCTGGAACAGCGAGCTGAGATATGCGCCTGTGTCAAGAGCCTTGACAACTGTGCCCATCGTGAAACCGAACAGCAGAATGAAAGCTATGGGGAGCATATGGCTCATACCCTTAAACATCTCATCAATAGCTTCGTCCAGCGTAAATACCTTCTGAACAACATTCATAACGATGATCGTGACAAGAGATGCGACTACTGCCCAGATAAGCGCCTGAGTGCCTGCACCATTCATAATATTGCCGCCTCCGGTGATGAACAGAGCAGCAAACATGACGACGATCAGAACTCCGATGGGAGCCAGCAGATTGCATGCGCGGGGCTTAGCACCCGAAACAGCAGCCTCGACCAATTCCTTTGTGCCGTGAGCCGGATCGTCCAGCAGTCCGGTCTCGGCAGCACGCTTCTCAGCGGCAGCCATAGGGCCAAAATCCTTCTGTGTAAGCGAAACAAAGAGGCACATCAGGATAGAAAGGATGCAGTAGATGTTCAGGCCCAGCGATCGGAACAGGACCGATACAGCCTGACCTTCGGCAACGCCGCCCGATACAAGATAACCCGTCATCGAAGCAAGCCATCCGCTGAACGGAAACAGAACACACCAGGGGGTGGAAGTTGTATGTACAAGGAAAGCCGCCTTTTCGTGAGGCACCTTGAGAGCATCATTGATGGGGCGTGAAACAGCACCGGTTACCATGCAGCTCAGCGAGCCCGATGTAAAAATAGCAAGACCCAGCAGCCATGTGAACAGGTTAGCTCCGCGCTTTGTCTTGATATAACCCTTATTCTTTACAACAACATCAACAAAGCCCTCGATGCCGCCCGAACGTTCCATAAGATGAATTACAGCACCGACTATGAGGCAGGAAGCAATGATAAGAGTGTTGCCCTGTGTCATGTTGTCAAGAATCGAATAGATGCCCGCATTGACCGAAACCAGAGGATTAAATCCGTTAAGGACAAAGGATCCCGTCATAATACCGACAATCAGCGAGATAAAAACATTCTTGGTCGTCAGAGCCAACACAATGGTCAGCAGAGGCGGCACAAGAGACCAAAAGCCATATTCCATAAAAGTTATCCTCCTATTGATCAAATCTTATTTTCTAACTGCTCTTCCGCAGTTGTTTTTGATTATTTTTCCCTTTTTAAAAGCGATCTCTCCGCCGATCATAACCATCTCGATCCCTTCAGGTTCAAGCGCCGGCTCGGCAAATGTTGCTCTGTCGGTTATTCTGTCGAGGTCAAAAATCGTGATGTCGGCATCCGCCCCTGCATTCAGCCTTCCCTTATTTTCAAGCCCAAGTCTGTTTGCCGGCATTGCGGTCATTTTATTTACCGCATCATAAAGGCTGAGCGTACCCTTACGCACAAACTCGGCAATAAACCTCGGGAAGGTACCCGCAGCACGGGGATGACCCTGCCCGTTGTTCACAAGTCCGTCACTCGCCAGCATGACTCCCGGATGACCGAAGGCCATTCTGACATCTTCTTCCCGCATAACATGGCATACCGTTATACATTCGGGAAACTCGGCTCTTACCTCATCAAAGGTCTCTTTTGTAGCGCGCTGTCCCCTATACTTTCCCTCGCAGAACTCAAGAACATCATATCCGCAGTGATAGCGTTCAAGCCAACCGGGAT
>JAFOHJ010000107.1 GCA_017421885.1 Clostridia bacterium | reverse complement strand
TTTGCTGCTCAACGAGCTGCTTTATTCCATAGGTACAACGATGATCATTCAGTGCTATTCCATGAGGGGACTTTCTGCAATTGCCGCCGTCAACATATCGTCGACCCTCTCCAACCTGTTTAAGGTAGTCTTCTTTGCTTCGGGCAATGCCATTGCCATTATCGTCGGCAACCTGCTGGGTGCAGGACGAATGGAAGAGGCAAGAGAGACCGACTATAAGATGATCTTCACATCGGTCGTCATGTGCGGACTTATCGGCATGGTTCTGTTCATCGTGGCTCCGCTGTTCCCCGCCATGTATAACACGACCGACGAAGTGCGCGAGCTGGCCACCGTCTTCCTCCGCATCACCGCCATCATCATGCCGGTAATGTCTTTCAACCACTGCTGCTATTTCACCCTGCGCTCGGGCGGCAAGACCATCATCACCTTTATTTTTGACAGTATGTTCATATGGGTGGTGCTGCTGCCTCCCACATTCGCAGTAGCCAAGCTGACAGCGCTCAGCGTAGTGTTCATGTATGCCATGGTCCAGGGTCTCGAGCTTATCAAGTCTGCTCTCGGCTTCGTTCTCGTAAAGGGTGGATCCTGGATCTCGAATATTGTCATTTCAGATATTTAATATGCCGAAAAACCGCCCTTCGGGGCGGTTTTCTTATGCCGGAGAGCCCCTTGCCTTGACTAAGCCGCAGCACGGGTGATATAATACTTAGGTTAATGATATAATGGCAATGGAAGGCTCATTTGAGCCTGTTTCGTATAAGAGAAAGGGGACTGTGATTATGTGGATCGCGTCTAATTGGAAGGATTACAGGCTGCTCGACTGCGGCGGCGGACAGAGATATGAAAAGTGGGGAAACCAGTTCCTGGTTCGTCCCGATCCCCAGGCTATCTGGGAGCCCGCACGCAAGTGGGATAAGGTGAACGCCATATACCACCGCAGCAACACGGGCGGCGGCAGTTGGGAGGTATTTTCTCTTCCCGAGAGCTGGCGTATCAGCTATAAGAGCATCACCTTTAACATCAAGCCTATGAGCTTTAAGCACACCGGCGTATTCCCCGAGCAGGGCGCCAACTGGGATTTCATCACCGAGATGATCGCAAAGCGCCGTGCGCAGGGCAGAGAGGTGAATGTTCTTAACCTCTTTGCATACACAGGCGGCGCAACTATGGCTGCTGCGGCTGCAGGCGCCAAGGTCTGCCATGTCGATGCCTCCAAGGGCATGGTTTCGTGGGCCAAGGAGAACGCCAAAAGCTCGGGCCTTGCCGAGGCACCCATCCGCTATATCGTCGATGACTGCATCAAGTTCGTGAACCGCGAGATCAAGCGCGGCCACAAGTATGATGCCATCATCATGGATCCTCCCTCTTACGGCAGAGGTCCTTCGGGCGAGGTATGGCGCTTTGAAGACAATATCTATGATTTCGTGCGCCTCTGCGCAGGCGTCCTGAGCGACGATCCTCTGTTTGTTATCATCAGCTCCTACACAGCCGGCGTTTCTCCCTCGGTGCCCGAATATATCCTTGCGCGCACTATCGGCCAGCGCTTCGGCGGAAAGACAGCCTCCAGCGAGCTGGGTCTGACTGTCGAGTCCACCGGTCTTGCTCTGCCCTGCGGCCACACCTCGAGGTGGATCGGAGAATAATGGAAGAATATATCATAAAAGCTGAAAATATTTCCTACAGCTATCCCGCAGCCGACGAAAAAGAGTCTGATATGGCTCTTGACGGCGTTACCATAAAGGTCAAAAAGGGAGAGTTTGTTGCCGTGCTTGGCCATAACGGCAGCGGCAAGTCGACCTTTGCCAAGCATCTTAATGCCATCCTGCTGCCCGAGGGCGGCGCCGTCTATGTCGATGGAATGGATACAAAGAACGAGGAACTTCTGCTGGCCATCCGCGAGAAGTGCGGCATGGTGTTTCAGAACCCCGATAATCAGATAGTTGCCACCGTTGTCGAGGAAGACGTCGCCTTCGCTCCCGAGAATATGGGAGTCGAGCCTTCGGAGATCAGAAGGCGAGTTGACGAATGCCTTGACATCGTCGGCATGGGCGAGTTCAAGCGCCATGCTCCCCACCTGCTTTCGGGCGGACAGAAGCAGCGCATCGCCATCGCAGGTGTTCTTGCCATGCAGCCCGAGGTGCTGGTAATGGACGAGCCTACCGCCATGCTCGACCCTTCGGGCAGACGTGAAGTCATGAACACCGTGCTCAGGCTGTGCCGTGAGCAGCAGATGACCGTCGTCCTCATCACCCATCATATGGACGAGGCGGCGCTGGCTCAGCGAGTTATCGTTATGAGCGGCGGCAAGGTGGCTCTTGAGGGCACACCCCGCGAGGTCTTCGCAAGGGTAGAGGAGATCCACTCGCTGGCCCTTCTGCCTCCCCAGACCATCGACCTTGCCTACAGGCTGAGGCAGCATGGATATGACCTGCCCCTCGATGCTCTTACTGTTGAGGAAGCGGCCGATATGCTGGAGAAATTCCTCAGATAATGCACACTTATGGCGATATTTATCGTAAATTATACAAATAGTAATCAAAAAGGAGATGAGCCGTATGGCCGATATCCTCTCGGTAGAAAACATATCTCATATATATTCGGCCGGCACCCCCTTTGAAAGGGCGGCCATCAAAAACCTTTCGCTCTCCATCCGCGAGGGCGAATTCGTTGGCCTCATAGGCCACACGGGAAGCGGAAAGTCGACCCTTGTTCAGCATTTCAACGGCCTGCTCAAGCCTACGAGCGGCAGGGTGCTGGTGGATGGTATCGATATCCATTCTTCCAAAGAGAAAACTAGAGAGGCTCGTTTTAAGGTCGGTCTTGTTTTTCAGTATCCCGAATATCAGCTCTTTGAAGAGACTGTTTATAAAGACATTGCTTTCGGCCCCAAGAATATGGGGCTTTCGGAGGAAGAGATCGACCGCAGGGTAAAGAAGGCGGCCACACAGGTGGGTCTCAGCCACAGCCTGCTGGAGACATCGCCCTTCGAGCTTTCGGGTGGACAGAAGCGCAGAGCGGCCCTTGCCGGCGTATTCGCCATGGAGCCTCGCCTGCTTGTTCTGGACGAGCCTATGGCCGGACTTGATCCTGTGGGCCGCGAAGAGATCATCGCCTGCATTGAGAGCTACCGCCTTGAGAGCGGAGCCGCTATTCTCTTTGTTACACACAGCATGGAGGATGCCGCAAGGGTATCCGACCGCCTTATCGTCATGAAGGGCGGAGAGATCCTTATGCAGGGAGAACCGGGTGAGGTTTTTGCCCGCAGCGAACAGCTGCTGGAGGCCGGTCTTGATATACCATCGGTCACCCATCTTTTTGCCGAGCTCAAACGCAGGGGCATCCCCGTAAGCGGCTCGGTCTATACAGTAGAGCAGGCCGTCAAGGAAATGCTCAGGCTCAAGGAGGGAAAGTAATGCTCAAAGACATCACTCTCGGCCAGTTTTTCCCCGGAACCAGCCTGCTTCACAGGCTCGACCCGCGCACTAAGATAATCTCGGTCATTTTCTTCGTGGCTTCGCTCTTTATGAGCTCCAGCTTTATCGGATACGCCCTCTGCTTTGCCTTTCTGGCATGGTGCATAAAGATCTCGGGCATCTCGCCCAAAATGATCCTTAAGAGCCTCAAGCCTATCGTCATAATCCTGGTCTTTACCGGCCTGCTCAATATGTTCTATACCCCCGGCGAGGTGCTTGTGAAGTTCTGGATCTTCAAGATCACAAAGGAGGGCATCCGCACGGCGGCTTTCATGGTGCTCAGGATAGTCCTGCTCATCGCATCCACATCGATGCTGACTTACACCACATCGCCCATTGCTCTGACCGACGGCATCGAGAGGCTCTTAAGCCCCCTCAAGAAGATCGGCGTGCCGGTGCACGAGTTCGCCATGATGATGACCATCGCCCTCAGATTTATCCCCACTCTTATCGAAGAGACCGACAAGATCATGTCGGCTCAGAAGGCGAGAGGCGCCGATTTTGAATCGGGCAGCCTGCTCGACAGGGCAAAGGCCCTCATCCCCATTCTCGTTCCTCTCTTCGTTTCGGCTTTCCGCCGCGCCGACGAGCTGGCAACGGCAATGGAATGCCGCCTTTATCACGGCGGTGACGGCCGCACAAGGCTCAACACACTTAAAATGCAGAAGCTTGACACACAGGCACTCTGCTTCATGGCAGTTTTCTGCCTTATAGTTATCAATTCGGGAAGGCTGGCAGCATTCATATGAAAATAGCTCTTAAACTTTCATACCTCGGCACAGCCTACCACGGCTGGCAGCGTCAGAACAACGGTGTCACCATCCAGCAGCGCATTGAAGAAGCTATCCAGAAGACCTGTGGAGTCAAGGTCTCGGTGTCGGGATGCGGCCGTACCGATGCCGGAGTTCATGCAGAGGCATATATTGCCAGCGTCAGAATGGATTGCTCGATTCCCATGGAGCGCCTGCCCTTTGCCCTCAACGCAAGGCTGCCCGACGACATCGTTATCCATGAGGCACATATCGTCCCTGACGATTTTGATGCAAGATTCTCCTGTAAATGCAAGGAATACACCTACCGCATCCACAACAGCTCGACTCGCAATCCCTTCATGAACGACAGAGCATATTTCTATCCTCAGCATCTTGATGAGGAAAAGATGAAGAGGGCGGCACGCCACTTTGTGGGCGTTCACGACTTTTCGGCGGTCAGGTCGATCGGCACACCGGTACGCTCACCCATCCGTGAGATCTATTATCTCGAGGTCGAGCGCAAAGGCGATATGATCGAGATCCGCGCCTGCGCCGACGGTTTTCTTTACAATATGGTGCGCGCCATCGCCGGCACGCTGGTCTTTGTCGGCAACGGCAAGATCGATCCCGACGATATCCCCCGCATCCTTGAGTCGAAGGATCGCGAGGAGGGAGGGCCTACTGCGCCTGCCTGCGGCCTTTATATGACCGCGCTGACATACGATATGGAGAATATAGATGTCAAACCTTACACAAAGCACAAGTAAAGTCATGCGCTTCCGCGAGGACAGGCGCCTGCAGATCATAGGGGCCATCCGGTCGCTGTGCCTTGCAGCCCTGATCTTTATCATCATGTTCTGTATCTTCCGCTATCAGGAGGATCTGAATACCGAGAACATGAAGCGCATAATCTCATATATCGAATATATCACCTTCGAAGGCGAGACCACCGATACCTTTGACTTCGAGGCGGGAATGACCACATCCTACAAGGCTTTTGATGTGGGGGTTGCCACCTGCGCCGGCGGCAGCTTCCGGTTTATACCTCCCTTTGAGGATATGTCCTTTTCCAGCCAGATCAAATATGGCGACCCCATTATGAGAGAAGCGGGCGATTCGGTCTTTGTATATGACCTGGGCGGCAGAGGCATTTCGCGCTTCAACAGCTATTCGAGGCTGGCCGAGACCACCCTTGAGTCGACTATTCTTGCCTTCAGCTGCAATGACGACGGAATGAGCGCCGTTGTCACCGACGAGGACGGCTACCGCACAGCCCTCATCGTCCTCGACAAAAAGCTCAATGAGATCTATAAGTGGCAGACATCCGAGCATTTTGCCTTCATGCCGGCCATTTCTCCCGATGGTGACACTGCTGCAGTTCTCTGCATCGGCCAGAAGTCGGCCGAGGCCGATCTTTATATTAGGCTGCAGGAGACCGGAAGCGACCGGTGCCGCGGCGAGATCCGCCTTGGAAACAAGCGCGTATACTCGATGGAGTTTATGAGCAACGACACACTCGCGGTGCTGGCCGACGACGGATATTATATCTTTGATATGAACGGCGAGCAGAAGGGATATACCGAGTTTGCATCGGGATCGCTGATAACCTTCGAGCATGAGGCCGAGGGTCTCTGCGCCGTTTCGCTCAAGGGCGCACGCGGCAGCCAGTCGCGCGTTGTGGTTTTCGGACGCGACGGCAGCACCATGTTTGAAGGAACATACGACAGCGAAGTCCGCAGCCTTGCGCTCAGAGGCGGCACGGCTGCCTTTGCGGCAGGCTCCCATGTGTTCCGTGCCGACATCGCGACGGGAGAAATATCGGGTGCAGAACTTTCGGGCATCCGCGACGTCATAATAACAGGGACGGGCAGCGTCCTCGCCGTATACCCCGACTGCGCGCGAATAGTAGCCTTCGATGTCACCCAAGGAGAAGAAGCATAATGACAAATACCCCCTATTTTTTTGATATCCTGTTTGTGGGCATAATGGTGTTCATGTATGGATACGGCAAGCGCCGCGGAGCCTTCCGCGTTATTGCCGGCCTGTGCGGAACACTGGCCGCCCTTATAATCGCAATGACGCTCTGTCCTGCGGTCGAGCCTGTAGTGGCTTCGATCATCACGCCCTATGCCGAAAGAGCCGTCGAGTCGGCGGCAGAGGCAATGGAGCTGGGCGAGGCTATAAAGGCGACTGTTCAGCTTGGCGAAAAGGCGGGACAGACAATGGATGCACTTGGCAGCCTCACAGAGAAGTTTGCATTCCTCGGCCTTTCGGAAAAGTTCAGTCAGCTTTCCGATGACCTCGGCATCAGCGAGACCCTTGATAAGCTCATCACCGTCACCACCGGCGAGCTTACACCTCTCGAGCTGCTCAGCCGCGCCATCGTTGCCAAGATAGCGCCCACCCTGACATTCTTCCTGATTTTTGCCGCCGTAAAGCTGGCTATCTGGTTTGCGGTCAAGGTCCTCAGCCTCGACTGGCCCATTATCGGCGCCCTTAACCGCCTTGCCGGCGGCGCCATCGGACTTCTGGGCGGTGCCGTTATCATCCTTGCGGTGTGCGCAGGCATATCGATCTACGGCAGCACCGAGCCCACCGGTATCACTTCGGAAGTGATGCTGTCTCAGAGCATTATCGGCGGAGCTGTTTGCGGATTTTTCTTCGCGAAATAATTATTTAATTCATAATATAGACATAAAGTTATGTTATCATGGCATTGCCCATATATCATAACGGTAAGGAGAAGACTTATGAACCTTCCCAACGCCCTGTCGCTTTTCAGGCTGCTGCTGGTGCCTGTCTACCTCAAGGTTTTCTTTTCGGGAGTGCCCAATGCAGGCCTCTATGCAGCTGCGATTTTTGTGCTGGCAGGTGTGACCGACATAGTTGACGGATATATCGCGCGTAAATATAATCTTATCACCCTTCTGGGGCGTATACTCGACCCTCTTGCAGATAAGATGATGGTTACGGCGGCGCTGTGCTCTCTTTCGATTGCGGGCAAGCTGCCTTGGGCGATCACGGCTCTGTATATCGCGAAAGAAGCGCTGATGCTTATCGGAAGCGCTGTTCTTTATAAGAGGCTCAAAGATATGCCGGCCTCCAACAAGTGGGGTAAATCGGCTACCGTTCTGCTTTATATCGCCATTATCGGCACTATTCTTCTGCCTCTTCCCGAGGTCGTCAAGAAGGTGCTGTTCGGCCTCTGCTATATTGCCGTATTCGGCGCGCTGTACGTCTATGTCACTCAGGGAGTCAGACTTCTTAAGGAGAACAAGAAATAATGAATCAACCAATTTGCTCCAGATGCAAAAAGAATATAGCCGTTGTTTTCATCACCAAGCTTGAAAACGGCGAAAACCGCGGCAGCGAGGGCCTGTGCCTGCGCTGCGCAAAAGAGCTGGGCATCAAGCCCATTTCTGATATGATGGACCGTTTCGGTATCACACCCGAGGATGTCGAGAAGATGACTGCCGAGCTGGCAGAGCAGGGCGACGGCGACCTTATGGCCGGCCTGATGAACAGCATGGGCAGCATGGGCTTTCCCATGGACGGCATGGGAATGGCGCTGCCTCAGAACTCTGACGAGCAGGATGAGGAAGACCGCGACGGTGTAGAGGATGATATCGAGCCCTCCCGCGCGCCTTCGTTCCCTCTGTTTGGCAATTTCTTCGGAAAAAAGAGCGAAAATCAGGCTAAGAAGGAAGAGAAGGGCGAGGAGAAAAAGAACCGCAAGGGTCCCAAGTTCCTGCCTAAGTTCGCCCTCAACCTCACCGAGCGCGCCCGCGACGGCAAGCTCGACCGCGTTATCGGCCGCGAGAGCGAGACCGAGCGCGTTATTCAGATCCTCAACCGCCGCCAGAAGAACAACCCCTGTCTCATTGGCGAGCCCGGTGTCGGCAAGACGGCCGTTGCCGAGGGCCTTGCCCAGCGCATCGCCGAGGGCAATGTGCCCTTTAAGCTTAGAAACAAGCAGGTATGGCTGCTCGATATGACCGCCATGGTGGCGGGCACCCAGTTCCGCGGCCAGTTCGAAGGCCGTATGAAGAGCCTTATCGACGAGGTCAAGGCCATGGGCAATGTCATCCTCGTTATTGACGAGGTCCATAACCTCGTAGGCGCAGGCGATGCCGAAGGCTCGATGAATGCCGCAAATATCCTCAAGCCCGCCCTTTCGCGCGGCGAGATACAGGTCATCGGTGCCACAACATTCAAGGAATACCGCAAGCATATCGAAAAAGATACGGCGCTTGAACGCCGTTTCCAGCCGGTCACCATCAACGAGCCTTCGCTCGATGAGACCTTCGACATCCTCAGAGGCGTCAAGGGTTATTACGAGAGTTTCCACGGCGTAGAGGTGCCCGACGAGGTCATCCGCCAGGCAGTCTACCTGGCCGACCGCTATATCAACGACCGTTTCATGCCCGACAAAGCCATCGACCTGCTGGACGAGGCGTGCTCCGATCTTAACCTCAAGAGCGCCGTCATCAACGACCGCGCAGCGGCAAAAGAGCAGCTTAAGAAGCTGGTACACGAGCGTGAGACCCTTATGAGCGCCGATGCGGGTGAGCTTAGCGACGAGCAGCTGGATCAGCGTTATGCAAAGATCGCCGAGATGCGCTCGGAAGAGCTTAAGCTTGAAGGAAAACTTCAGGAGCTTGAGGAAATGCCCTCGCCCGTTCTTTCCATTGATGACCTTTCGAGAGTCATCGAGCTGTGGACGGCTATCCCCGCAAGCAAGGTTCGTGAGCAGGACTTCGAGCGTCTTACAAAGCTTGAAGAGCGCCTCAAGAGGCGTGTTGTCGGCCAGGACGAGGCTATCGAGGCAGTATCCTCGGCCATCCGCCGCCGCAGGGCAGGCATTGGCAACAAGCTCAAGCCGGTCTCCTTTATTTTCGTAGGCCCCACCGGTGTCGGTAAGACCGAACTGGTAAAGTGCCTCGCTGCCGATCTGTTTGCCAGCGAGGATGCCCTTATCCGCCTGGATATGAGCGAATATATGGAAAAGCATTCGGTCTCCAAGCTGATCGGCGCTCCTCCGGGATATGTAGGCTATGACGAGGCAGGCCAGCTGACTGAGAAGATACGCCGCAGGCCCTATTCGGTCGTTCTCTTCGACGAGATCGAAAAGGCCCACCCCGATGTCCTCAATATTCTGCTTCAGATCCTTGATGACGGCCGCGTCACCGACGCGCAGGGCCGCAAGGTCTCCTTCGAGAACACCGTCATCATCATGACCTCCAACGCAGGCTCCAACCGCACCTCGGGCACAGTCGGCTTTGGCCAGACAGTCACCCAGCAGGGCAGGGAAAAGGCACTTAATGCCCTTTCCGAGATCATGCGCCCCGAGTTCCTCAACCGTATCGACGAGATCGTTCCCTTCAACCACCTGAGCGAAGAGAACTTCCGCGGCATCGCCCTCATCATGCTGGGCGACCTTAAGAAGGGACTTGATCGCAACGGTATGTCCTTCGAGTGGGACGACAAGGCGGTCGATTATCTGGTGAAGAAGTCCAATTCGGTCAAGTTCGGCGCGAGAAACAAGCGCCGCCTTATCGAGAAGGAGGTCGAGGACAAGGCCGCAACTCTGGTCATTTCCTCGTGGGATCATCCCATTACAAGCATCAGCCTGTCTTCCGACGGCGAGCAGACCATTGTCGAGGGCAGATAAATAATTATGTTCAAAAGGCCGCCTTTTGGCGGCCTTTTTTTCATCCTGTGAAAAGTTTATACGAAACTATTGCATTAAACGATAGACAGTGATACTATATAACTGGTCGAATACCGATCGAAAAAATCAATATAAGGCAGAGTAGGCAAATATGTGTACAGTGCCCGAAGGACGGGGAGTTGTCTTTGGGACGAAGAACGATAAGAGGTCGCAGTATATTTGCCGCATCCCACTGCCGCGTAGGGCGAGAGCAATTACTTCCTTATGCGGCACGAGCCGTATCAAGGAGGTCTTTTTTATGTTTAAGCATCCCTTTTCGTCTGAGTTTTGGCGTCAGTCGATGAAGTCTGTGCGCCAACTGCGCGTTCTTGTCATGTGCGCCATTTGCATGGCGGCGTCCATTGTTCTGGGATATTTCTATATCCCTGTCAGCGAGAGTCTCAGCATCCGTTTCTCCTATCTTGCCACAGCTTCGGCAGGCCTGATCTCGGGTCCCATCGGCGCGCTGCTTTATGGCTTCGCCGTTGATATCCTCGACTTTTTCATGCATCCGGGCTACACATTCTTCCCCGGCTACACCCTGTCGGCCATGGCGG
>JAFOHJ010000106.1 GCA_017421885.1 Clostridia bacterium | reverse complement strand
CATTTTAGCAATGCCTTTTTAGGTATATTGTTCTTACATAATCTTTATCCTATGCAAAAGGCGCCCCGAAACGGGACGCCCCTGCATAATAAAAAAGAGAGGGAGTTTTCAGTTTGTCCAGTATACATCTTCAAAATGTACAGTTCCCGATGCACCAACGACTACTCCCTTGAGCGATGAGTCATATGCCCTTGTCACCACTGATTCATACAGCGGAACATATGGCGTAAGCTCGTTTATATATGCTGTCACGTCGCGGTAAACCTCATTTGCTTTGTCGGGATCGGTGACACCAAGCGCCATATCTATCTTTTCATCGATATAGCCGTCCCGTACCCTCGCCTGATTGGCCGCATCGATGGCAGATGTGTGGAAGGTGCCGCTGAGATAGCGGGCAAGGTTGGAGGATGTATAGCCTGTGATGGCCGAATCACAGTTGCCGCCCATAACATCTGCCAGCCATGCTGCATAGTCGAGGCTTTCGATACTCATCTCAATGCCGAACTCCTGCAGATAAGCCTGCACGACCTCGGCAGCACGGCGGGCTGCATCATTGGAAACTATACATGAGAACTTTATTGTTTTGGGATCGATGCCGGAAGCATCAAAGTACTGCTGCGCCTTCTGCGGGTCATAGCCCTCTACACATTCCTCCGATGTGCCGGGAAATACTGTGGGACACATGGCCGTGGCTACCTTGCCCTCACCGTTGAGGGCGACAGCCAGAACAGCTTCACGGTCGATGGCTGAGTTTATACCTTTACGGAAGTCTTTATTATCAAAGGGAGCCCTTTCGTTATTAAGGGTAAAGTAGTTCATCCTTGTTCCACCTACCGACTGCACCTCTATGCCTTCGCTGCCGGACAGCCTCTCAAGGTCATTAGTCTCAACTTCAATAATAAAGTCGGCCTCCCTCGCCTCAAGAGCGATCGTGCGTGAAGAACCTTCAGGAATGATCTTCCATGTAAGTGTTCTGATCTTAGCTCTGTGTTCGGCGTTAAAATAACCGTCAAAAGACTCAAACTCAACCTTCTCCCCCAACACCTGCGAAACGAACCTGTAGGGGCCCGAGCCGATAGGATTGAGATTAAAGTCGTTGCCGCTTTCTATCAGTGCTTTCGGAACCACCTTGAGACTGGCCATATCAAGCAGCGTAAGTGCATAGGGCTCTTTTGTCACAACTTTAATGCTATACTCGCCAACCTGCTCTGCCGACTGCCAGAAGGAGGAATACTGCTTGGTGGTGGCGTATTCGCGCGCATATTCCATCGAGGCAACAACATCAGCTGCCGTCATATGGCTTCCGTCGTGGAAGGTGACATTTTCGTATATCTTAAAGATCCATGTCAGCTCATCGGCCTGCTCATAACTCTCACAGAGATCGGGAACCGGTTCAAGCGTCACAGGATCCGTGACAAACAGCGCATTATATGTTAAGCTGTTCATATATCCTGATGTGACCGCAGTATGATCATAGGGATGGAGTGTGGGTGCTTCGCTTTCCATAACGATAACAAGGTCGTCACGAACCTTTACCCCTGCTTCATTTTCTTTTTCGGATTCTTCATTGCCCATAGGCTGCGCCGATTCTTCGTTTCCGCAGGCAAAAAGCATTAGTACAGCCAGCAGCGACATCACAAGTGCCAAAAGCTTTCGGTTTGTCTTTCTCATTCTCATTCACCTCATTTTAATTACATTCGGGGAATGACGGTCACCATATGGATTCCCGGGAGAAAACAAAAAACCTTCATCCGTAAAAGGATGAAGGCCAATAGCTTTCATAACCACCTGTTACGACATTCCATCAAATGCGTTCCCGGTAACGGGGGATCCGTCGGCGCCTACTGTGTTCGGGCCGCAACTCGGGAGGGATTTTTCGTGCATTGCTACTCGTACCGGGCTCTCACCACCCCCGGCTCGCTGGGACTTTCGGCTTACGACTACTTTTCTCCGTCAAAGTCTTTGTTTTTTAAACTTGTCACTTATTAAACCACATCTCTTCCCGTTTGTCAATGCTTTTCGGTGTAAAATTTTCGCATTATAATATATTTTCTCATCATTTTTCTCTTTTAAAGAAATTCACCCTAAGGAGGCAACAGCTTGCATTACCAGTATATATGGCATAAACTCAGAAATACAGATAAACCCATCGTCATCTATGGCATGGGTAACGGCTCGGAAAAGGTAATTGATGCCTGCATCGAGCACAGTATTCCCATAAAAGGCATCTTCGCCAGCGACGGGTTTGTACGAAACCAGCTTTTCCGCGGCTTCACTGTCAGAAGCTACAGCTCTTTCGTCGAAGAGCTGGGCAATGACTTCATTATCCTCTTTGCCTTCTCGGCCTTCACCGATGATCTGCTGGCATGGATAAAGAAACTCTGCCTCACCCATGAGGTATATGCTCCCGATTTTGATGTTTTTTCATCCCGTTACCCCACGCCCGACTTCATGGCAGAAAACCGCCATAAGATTGAGCAGGCTTATGCTCTTATGGCCGATGAACGCTCTAAAGAAGTGTTCCGCATACTCTGTGAATACAAGCTCACCGGCAGAGCCGATATCCTCTTTAATGCTCATGACGATCCCATGTCGCCCTTCGAGAGTTTCTTCAGGCTGGGCGGCAATGAAAGATTCGTCGATCTGGGTGCCTATCGCGGTGATACCGTCGAAAGCTTCCTGAAGGCCTGCGGCAGCAGCTACAGCTCCATTGATGCCTTCGAGCCCGACCCCAAAAACTTTTCCAAGCTGAAAGAATATGCCGATGGGCTTTCTCTTCACGACATCACTCTTCATCAGAAGGCGGCCGGACTGCGCCCGGGTAAGGCCACTTTTACAGGCAAAGGCGGACGAGCTTCCCACTTTTCCGATGAAGGCTATGAAGTCGAATGTATTTCCATCGACTGTCTCCCCCATCTTGAGCCCACTTTTATCAAAATGGATGTTGAAGGCGCCGAAGCTGATGTTATAATAGGGGCAGCAGACACCATAAAACGATTCAGGCCCAGGCTTCAAGTCAGCCTATATCATAAAATAGGCGACTTTTTCGAGCTTCCCCTGCTTATCGACTCTCTCTGCCCCGGATATAAATATTATCTCAGAATGTTTCCCTATATTCCTGCATGGGATATTATGCTCTTTACAACGGAGGAATAAAATATGGAATGGACAATTAAAAAGTTTGAGGAACTCACTCTCACGGAGCTTTACAGCTCTCTGCGCCTGCGCTGTGAGATCTTCATAGTCGAGCAGGTCCCCTATCAGGATGTCGACAATCTCGATAAGCAGGCTTACCATCTGTTCGCTAAAGGCGACGACGGCGAAATCATCGCTTATCTACGTATCTTCCCTCACGGCATCGTTTATGACGAGGCAGCCATCGGACGTGTGTGTGTCCGTGCCGATCACCGCAAAAGAGGTATTGCCTCTGAGATGCTCGATCGAGCCATTGAGTTTATCACAAATGATATGAAAGAACCGCATATCCATATCTCGGCCCAGCAGTATCTTCTTGCTTTCTATAAAAGCAAGGGCTTTGTTCCCCACGGCGAAGGCTATCTTGAAGACGGCATCCCCCATATCTCAATGATCCGGTAAGGGAAAATAAATGCTCCCTGCGATAATCTGCGATGTGACCCCATTTTTTGATACTATCAAAGCTAACATCCGATAAAAAGCAAAAGAAAACCCGGCACGGAAACCGTGCCGGGTCTTTTATTGTTTGTTTGGCTTCCGCCGAGCTGATTACTCGCAGAGGAAGCAGGAAACAAAGTGTCCTGTCTCGATCTCTCTGAGCTGGGGCTCTTCGGAACGGCATCTGTCTGTAGCGTATGCGCAGCGGTTTGCGAAACGGCAGACGGGTGCGGGATTGATGGGAGATGTGATTTCGCCCTTAAGCAGAATACGCTCTTTTCTTGCACCGAGCTTGGGCATAGGAATAGCAGAGAGCAGAGCCTGTGTATAGGGGTGAACAGGATTGTTGAAGAGAACCTCAGAGGGTGCCTTCTCGATCAGCTTACCAAGATACATAACGGCGATATCATCGGAGAAGTGGTTAACGACGGACAGGTCATGTGTAATGAACATGTATGTCAGGCCGCGCTTCTCCTGAATCTCGTTCATCAGGTTGAGGATCTGAGCCTGAATCGAAACGTCAAGTGCCGATACGGGCTCGTCGCAAACGATGAACTTGGGGTCGAGAGCCAGAGCACGGGCGATACCGATACGCTGACGACGACCACCGTCGAGCTCATGAGGATATGTATTTACATAACGCTCAGCAAGGCCAACGGTCTCCATTGTCTCCAGAACCTTCTGGAGTCTTTCATTCTTATCGGGAATGATGCCGTGGAGCTTCAGAGGCTCCTCGATTGTCTGGCTGACAGTCTTTCTGGGGTTAAGAGAGGAGAAGGGATCCTGGAAGATGATCTGCATTTCCTTTCTCTTATGGCGGAGCTCAGCTGCATTGAGCTTAGCAACGTCCTGACCCTCGAAGAAAACCTGGCCGCCTGTGGGCTCGTGGAGTCTGAGGATAGCACGGCCTGTGGTGGACTTACCGCAGCCGGACTCGCCTACGACACCAAGTGTCTTGCCCTTTTCAATTGTGAATGTTACATCATCAACAGCGTGGAGAAGACCTCTCTTTGTGTTAAAGTACTTCTTCAGGCCTTTTACATCAAGCAATACTTCACTCATTTAGCAATTTTCCCCCCAACTTTTACGCTTTCTTCATCATACAGATGGCACTCTACATAGTGCTCATCGTTTCTGTAAATCTTCTTGGGCTTAACTGTCTTACAGATTTCCATAGCGTAGTCACATCTGGGATAGAATGTGCAGCCCTCGGGAAGATTTGTGGGGTCGGGCATAAGGCCTCTGATGGGCTTCAGCTTGTTCTCTCTTCTGTCCAGATCGGGCAGCGAGTTGAACAGACCCTCTGTATAGGGATGACGTGTGTTGTTGAAAACATCTTCCAGTGTACCGTACTCAACGACCTTACCGCCGTATACGATAGCAACTGTGTCGCAGATCTCAGCAACGATACCAAGGTCATGTGTGATCATGATCATGGATGTGCCGTACTTATCTCTCAGACCTCTCATCATGTCGAGAACCTGAGCCTGAATTGTAACGTCCAGAGCTGTTGTGGGCTCGTCAGCGATCAGAAGTGTGGGGTTACATGCCAGAGCGATAGCGATAACTACGCGCTGCTTCATACCACCGGAGAACTGGTGGGGATATTCTGTACCACGCTCGCCGGGGATACCTACGAGCTCGAGCATCTCCTTAGCCTTCTGGATGGCACCCTGATGGTTGACATCCTCGTGCAGCTCGATAACTTCGGCGATCTGCTCTTCAACTGTAAGAACGGGGTTGAGGGATGTCATGGGATCCTGGAAGATCATCGAAACAGCCTTACCACGGATCTTGCGCATCTCGTCCTCTGTCTTGGAGAAGAGATCTTCGCCTGCAAGCTGGATGGAACCGCCCTTAATCACTCCCGGAGGGCTGGGGATCAGTCTCAGGATCGAAAGAGCTGTTGTTGTCTTACCGGCACCTGTCTCACCTACGAGACCAAGTGTCTTACCGTTTTCTACCTTAAGGTCCATGCCGTTGAGAGCATGAACGATACCGTCATCTGTCTTGAACTCAACGACCAGGTCGTTGACTTCTACTGCATATTTCTTTTCACTCATTTTAATTAGTGCCCTCCCTTATTTCTGCTTGGGGTCAAGTGCGTCACGCAGACCATCGCCGAACAGGTTCAGGCTGAGGATGGTTGTCATGATAGCAAGACCGGGGAACAAACACATGTAGCTGTAGTCTCTGATGTAGGATCTGGCGTTGGTGAGCAGAGCGCCCCATTCGGGATGAGGAGCGGGAACACCGAGGCCGAGGAACGACAGACCAGCTGTCGACAGAATAACGTTAGCAACACGGAGTGTAGCCTGAACGATCAGAGGAGCCATACCGTTGGGAAGAACGTGGCCGAAGATGATCGTTCTGTCAGTAGCACCGATAGCTCTTGCAGCCTCGATGTACTCATTGTCCTTTACCGTAAGTACCGAAGAACGTACGATACGGGAGAAGCCGGGAATACCCGAAATAGACATCGCGATGATCAGGTTTGTGATGCTGGAACCCAGCGAAGCAACGATGGCGATAGCCAGCAGTGTTCCGGGGATAGCCAGAAGGACGTCCATGATTCTCATGATGACCATGTCGATCCATCCGCCATAGTAACCGGCAACAGCACCGATAACAAGGCCAACGATCAGAGAAACGATAGAAGCCGAGAAGGAGATGAGCAGGGAGTACTTTGCACCGTAGCATACACGAGCAAAGATGTCACGACCCATTTCGTCTGTACCGAACCAATGCGCAGCAGAAGGTGTCTGCAGACGGTTCATGATATCCTGCTTGATTACCTGTGTTTCATAATCGAAGAGAACGTCGGCAAAAATAGCCAGCAGCATGATGAAGAGGAATACGATCATGCCGAGAACAGCGGATCTGTTACGGAACAGACGCTTGATGATATCGGCAGTCTGGCTGTTCTTCTTATACTTTTTTGTTACGTCGCCTGTGTTTACAGCGTTCTTATTCTCACTCATTTTAAGTTGCACCTCCGATTACTTATACTGCGACTTGATTCTGGGGTCGATAAAACCGTACAGAACGTCGACGAGCAGGTTAACAACAGAAGCACTGACCGAGAACATGATTGTGCAGCCCAGAACCATGGGGATGTCACGCTTGTTGATGGACTGAACCATCAGGCGGCCGATACCGGGCCATGCGAAGACGGACTCTGTCATAACCGAACCACCGAGCATACCGCCGAACTGCAGACCGATAACGGTTACAGTGGGGATCAGGGCATTCTTCAGAGCGTGCTTTGTGATAACCTTGGACTCAGCAACGCCCTTAGCGCGTGCTGTTCTGATGTAGTCGGAACGAATAACTTCGAGCATCGAAGAACGAGTTACACGAGCGATGGAAGCCATCTGCTGGAAGCCCAGTGTGATGGCAGGCAGGACGAGGCTCTTCCAGCTCTCAGCACCCGAAGAGGGGAACCAGCCCAGACGGAGAGAGAAGAACAGGATGAGCAGAAGGCCCAGCCAGAAAACAGGCATCGAAAGACCGATCAGAGCGATGAACATCGAAACGCCGTCGAAGATCGAGTTCTGCTTAACAGCAGCAACGATACCGATGGGGAGAGCCAGAACAACAGCGATTGTCATAGCTGTTGCTGTCAGGCGCAGTGTGTTGGGGAATCGAGCAAAGATCTCTACATTACAGGGCAGGCCCGAGTTGTAAGACTCGTCCATGTCGCCGTGGAGCAGGCCGAGAACATAACGGCCATACTGGACGAGGACGGGGTCGTTCAGACCCATTTCTTCTCTCAGTTCTGCAATCTGTTCAGGAGTTGCCTGCTCACCAAGGATAACCTTGGCGGGGTCACCGGGTGCCATACTCATGATCAGGTAGATAACGAGTGTAACACCCAGGAGAACAGGAACCATTGCAACGAGTCGCTTAGCGATAAATTTCCACATGTTTCCTCCTTGAGTTTTTCATTGTCTGTTTTTCTTACAGACAAGATATTTACTTTGCCGGCAGGGTAACCTCCGGTTTATCCAACCAAAAATACCCCTATTTGGCAAAATAAGCACTGTCCACCTTTTTCTGTAAACAGTGCATCCAGCATGCATCCGCCTGTATCCTATCCAAAACGCCTCTTCCATGGAAGAAACCCACCACAGTCTCACTATTTCCCGACGGCCACGCACGGCCTTCGGAAAACTCCTGGAAAAATAATTTCAGAGCGTCAACATCAGGACACACTTAGAATAATGCTATTATACACATAACATCGCGCCTTTGCAACAGAAAATATTCATCAGAAGGTGCATTTAGGTGCTTTTCGGTCAAAATTACGCATAATTTTTATAAAAAATGCACAACTTATAGCATGGAGAAATATTCACATTCCCCAACCGTTTAGTTGTTTTGCCTATATTTCACTTTTATTTATAGATAAAAATGGGCACTTTGAACTATACTTTCCCTGATACGGTTGGATAAACTAATCAAACCAAAAAGTTGCAAATTGGTTACAAATCGTGTATTATGTCCGAGAAAGGGAGTGAGTCCATGAAAAAGTTCCGTCTCATGACGGCTTTTGTCGTGATTTGTTCATTTATGCTTACGTTTGCGCAGGCGTCTTCCCCCATATCGCCCAAAATTGTTTTTGGTCCCGATCCCAATTCTAAAATCGATGCCTGCCCCACTGATGCCGAACATATTGAATATGACGGCGAAAGTGATGACAACTGGTATGAAGCTATTGAAGGATTTTTCTCTATAAAGTCGCTTGAAGAGACCACCGCTTCTTCCCTGCCCCTCACAGGCAGCGATGACGAGGAGATCCGCACAGTTTTTATTGAAGACACAACTTTTGCAGCACTGAGAGACTTTGTCGAGCTTCATGCTCCCGCTGCCGAGTTTACTTATAACGACGGCACCGTCACAGTTTCTTACGAAGACAACTATATGGAATTCCATGAAGGCGCCATTTATTATTATGTAAATGGCCGTATCCTTCCTCTCGACCGAGTATGTTTTGAGACCGACGGTACCTTCTATGTTCCTGTTCGCGCACTGGCTCTTATTTATTCTTATAATGTAGCCTGGAGCGAAGCTGAGCAGACAGTTACCCTCTCCCCCAACGGCGAGGCACTTCTGACAGGCGAAGAGTTCTACAACTATGATGAATATATGCTGATGGCACGCCTCATCAATGCCGAAAGCGGCAACCAGCCCTTTGAAGGCAAGATCGCAGTCGGCAATGTAATCATGAACCGCGTTGCAGATCCCCGTTTCCCCAGCACTATCTCGGGAGTTATCTACGACAGAAGCTGCGGCATCCAGTTCACAACGGCTTATAACGGCTCTCTCAACAAGAAGCCCAATGAAGAAAGCCTGCTGGCCGCAAAGCTCTGCCTTGAAGGCTACTCGGTCACCGACAGCTGCCTGTACTTCCTCAATCCCCGCATCAGCGGCAGTTCGTGGGTAACACGAAACAGGCCCTATGTTATGACCATTGCCGACCACGCATTCTATTCCTGATAATATACTCAATAAAATAACAAATCACACCACGGTAAGCGGCAGAAAAGCCGCTTACCGATTTTTTATTGTAATAACAAACGGCCGGCTGCCCTTTCGGAACAGCCGGCCGTTTGTTTTGGGTTATTAATATAGAAGAGTTGGGCATAAATTATTTATCTCTCATCCCAATATGCAACCTTTGTGCCTATCGCGTCGGATGTAAAGGCTGTGCCGTCGTTCTTCTTATAATGCTCGGTAGCCTTTGTTACATATTTAAGGCCGAGATAAAGAAGCGGCAGGTTTGCAAATACGATGAGGATATTGCCAAGGTCGGAGAAGGCCCACAGATTGCCGAGGTTAAGTCCGGCAATGCTGCAGAGAACACCGAAGCCAAGGGCAAACAGCGAAATGATTCTTACGCCGTTGATAAACTTCTGAGAGGTGCTGATCCTATTTGCGGCGATCTCACCGAAGCTGATCATGCCAAGCAGCGTTGTGTATGCAAAGAGGCCGAAGCAAAGTGTGAGGATCAGTGTGACAATGCTGTTGAACGCAGTTCCCGGTGTCAGCTGAGCGGTGGAAGCCAGGAACTTGGGCAGACGGTCAAGGGCCATCCATGCCTCTCCGCCTTCTCCCAGCCAAAGACCCGACATAACTATTACAAAGCCGGTCATCGTGCAGATGACGATGGTGTCGAGGAAAACGCCTACTGCCTGAATGCAGCCCTGATCGCAGGGATGATCGGCATTGGAGGCTGCAGCCGCCATTGTGATGGTGCCCTGGCCGGCCTCGTTGGACATCAGGCCGCGCTTTACGCCCTGAGCAAGCACTGTGCCGAATGCGCCGCCGAAGATTGCATCGGGAGTAAATGCTCCGCGGAAAACTTCGCTGAAGAAGAAAGGAATGCTCTTGAAGTTGATGACGATAAGGGTGATAACAGTACCGCAGTATACGACCGCCATGACAGGAACCATCTTATCAGTGAGCTTTGTAACCTTCTTGATGCCGCCAAAGGCTATAAAAGCTGTTGCTATAAGAAGAACAGCAGCCATTACATAATAGAAAACCGATGTTGTCGCTATCTCATGTCCGATGATGATCTCGGCTACCTGGCCGATCGAATCGACCGCATTGAATCCCTGCGCAGGCAGACAGCAGAGCGCATAGAGAATGAAGAGGACCGAAAGAGCCGCGCCTGCGATCTGCTTATCTCCCAACAGTCTCTTGCCGTAATAAGGCAGGCCGCCTACCAGCTCGTCGTCCTTCTTTTCCTTGAATATCTGAGCCAGTACGCTCTCGGCATAGGCCGTAGCCATACCGAAGAATGCGCTGAGCCACATCCAGAAAAGAGCACCAGGGCCGCCCGCAGCTATCGCACCGGTTACACCGAGAATATTGCCGGGGCCGACTCGCATCGCCGACGACAGACAGAATGCCGCAAAGGGCGAAATGCCGTCTGTAGTTGTGCGTTTTTCAAGCATAGATCTGATCGCAGATCTGAAATGTGTGACCTGAATGAATCCGAACCTGAATGTGAAGAAAATACCCGTACCTACCAGAAGAATGATGGCAAGGGAGAAATTGCCCAGAAGGGGAATATTGGCATACCACGCAAAGTTCGTGGGAAAATCCCAAAGAAAATAGGATACCGGTGTGATAAATGAAAATACACCGTTTACCGATTCGAATACAGCTTCCATTAAGCTCCTCCTTTGTTTTTTATAACTTATTTTGACTGATATAGAGT